>FR893384.1 GCA_000433315.1 Firmicutes bacterium CAG:345
ATCTATAGATATGTTGGAGAAGAAGTAAAATGGAAATGTATAAAAACGAAAAAATATCTTTTATATGACTATTTCCATAGGATATTTTGTTTTCTTAAAATAAATTTAGTTTGATGATTTACAAATTTAGACTAAAAATTATTTTCTACTTGTAAATATTTAATTTTTATGATAATCTTTTTATTGTTGTTTCAACAAGTTTAGATACAATAGCTTGGATTTGGAGGTGTAATATGGAACCAAGAGCCGGTATTACTCTTAGATGCAGTGAATGCAAGAACGAGAATTACATTACGACAAAAAACAAAAGAAAGCATGCTGAACGTTTCGAAGTCAAAAAGTACTGCCCTCATTGCAATAAGTCAACTTTACACGTTGAAAAGAAATAAACTTTCAATAGGTCATTCGACTTATAATTTATAAGGAGGTCACTTGACCTCT
This sequence comes from Firmicutes bacterium CAG:345, assembly GCA_000433315.1. Lineage (NCBI taxonomy): Bacteria > Bacillati > Bacillota > Firmicutes bacterium CAG:345. The sequence continues at coordinate 442 of FR893384.1, forward strand.
TTTTAAGTGATTTTTTGCTTTTTTTCTAAAATTTTAATTTTATACCTTTTTTTTAGAAAAGAAGTTTGTTAAAATTTAAAAGGTATTTTAAAAGGAGAAATGAAATATGGCAGATATGGTCAGTGTTAACGATCTTGGCCCAGGTCGTAACTTTATCGATGATAATGGAGATATTTATACAGTTCTTGATATATCTCATAATAAAACAGCTATGGCAAAAATGAAGGTTAAAGTTAAAGTTAGAAACCTTCGTTCTGGTGTTATTAAAGAATTACAATTCTTTGGTGGCGATAAAAAAGCTTTAATTTTCTTAGCTAAGAAAGTTATGAAATTCCTTTATAATGATGGAACAGATGTTTGGTTTATGGATAATGAAACTTTTGATCAAATTTCTATTCCTGCTGAAAGATTAACATGGGAATTAAATTTCATCAAAGAAGATTCTGATGTTACAATAACATATTATGAAAACGAAATTATTGGTATTGATTTACCGGTAAAAGTTGCTTTAAAAATTGTTGAAACTGATGATGCAACAAGAGGCGATACAATTAATAATCCTCAAAAAGAAGCCACACTTGAAACTGGATTTAAAATTAAAGTCCCAATGTTTATCAAAAATGGAGAAGTTGTTACCGTTCGTACCGATACTGGTGCTTACGACGGTCGTGCTTAAATTTTGCTGATTTGAGTTAAGATTTATTCTTAACTCTTTTTTTGACATTTTTTTCTCCTAGAGTTATATAAATTTATCTTTGTCATATAATTCAAGGAGGGATTATGAATAAACATTAATTGCTTTTTTATCAGTATTTTCTTTAGGCGTTGTTTTATCGATTTACTATGCAATTATTCCAATGAATAATAGTGAAAATCAAGAAGTTGCAGCTTCGGTTTCTCCAAGTTCTGTCAGTTATTCACCTGAATTATATTTTTCAGCTTTGATAAGTCAAAGGAAAGAAAATCATGACAAAATTGTTTCAGATTATAACGAAATAATTGTTTCTGAAGCATATAGCAAAGAAGAAAAGGAAGTAGCTTTATCCTCTTTAGAAAAAGAAAATAATACTTATGCTTTAGAATTAACTATTGATAGAAATTTAGCCACAGTTGGTTATTTATATTCAATAACTAAAATAAAAGAAACTGAAAAAAGTGTCAGCATTATTATCTATCAAGATCCGAATGGTCAAAAAATTGATAAAGTTGAAATATTTTATCTGACATTGAATACATTAAATGACAATAGTTATGATGTGTCTCTTGTCATTCATTCTTAAAATGATTTATTAAAACAAATTAAAAGATACTCGTTTACTTATAATTCATTGACATAAATTATTTTATCAATTAAAATAACTTATTGAAATGAGGAGAAATGCGATGTTTATTTTAGCAAATTTATCTGGTGGTGCTATTGCAGGTATTGTTATTGGAACCTTTATTGCTGGTTTGGTTGTTGGTTATTTTGTTACTAGAGAAATTTTTAAAAGACAACTTAAAAAGAACCCACCTGTCAATGAGAAAATGATTAGAGCAATGTTCAAGCAAATGGGAAGAACAGCTTCTGAAGCTCAAATTCGCCAAGTTATGAAAGCTATGAACGATGCCAATAAATAATAAACTATTTGTTTTCTGAGGCGCTTTCCTTGATGGAAGGCGTCTTTTTAAAATGAGTATATGGTTCGGTATGGTTTAAAAGTCTTTTTATATTTGGTATATGACGAATGATGACATAGATTGCGATAACTAACAAATAGATACTATAAATATATGAACTTTGAATCATTCTTATGGCTGGATGGAAAAAATAAGCAGTGCAATTTAAAACAGGAAAAACAGCAATTAGTAAAGATAATAAAAATACGATAAATGGTGCGGTAATACTAGCTAATGAAACATATTTTTTCCAAAAGAAAATACCTAAAAAACATGAAAGACCAAGTACTGATAAGACGGGATTAGTTGCAAAGACGAATCCAGAAAAAACTGACATAGCTTTACCACCTTTAAAACCAGAAAATATTGGGTAACAATGGCCGATAGCAGCACCGATACCACCAAGATAATAATAGACTTCAAGAGGAATTATAGTTGTAGGCAATAAATAAGTACTGAGAGGAAAAAGAGTAAGAATAAAAAATGGAACCCAAATTGAGATAACTGTTTTTAAAACATCAAGACCAATAGTTATAAAGCCAGCTTTTTTGCCGATAACACGCCCAACGTTTGTGCCCCCAGCGTTATGTGAACCCATAGTTCTTACATCGACTCCATAAAATACTTTTCCAATAAAAATTGCACTAGGAAAGGAACCGATAAAATAGGATACGATAAGTATTCCTAATATTGTTAAAATTGAAACTAAAATTTGTGGCATAATTGCCTCCTTTAAAGTACCTTATTAAATATACAAAATTATAATTAATTTGTAAATCAGTAATGAAAACTTATTTACTACTAATTTATTACTGAAAATATACTTTTATAGACAATTTAGTGTTTTTGTCTAATTGTAAATATTAATTTGTTTTACTTTTAAAACTAATTTGATATAATTTAATAAGAGGAAATTTGAAAATGAAATCAAAAAAATTTTTTGTCGCTCTAGCAATTGTCGCTCTTGGTCTTACAAGTTGCGAAGAAAAAGTTGAACCAATTCAAGCAAATGAAGCAATGAATAAATTAGCTGTTGCTGCTACAACAACCAACTGGAAAGACGCATATCTTGAACAAAATGCCGATTTAAGTGTTGATGTTTCTACAGTAGCTGGCAAATCTTCAATAGCTTTAAAAGATACTCTTAAAGCTGGTATATCTGTCAATCAGGATGAAATGAATAAACTTAAAAATGGCGAAGATGCTGATTTAAGTAATTTGATTACCGCATCTGCAGAATTAACAGCCAGTTATTCTAATTCTACCGAAGTGTCATATGGAGATAAATCCTATACTTCAAAAAATGATGTTTCAGTTAATGGTAGTCTTAAATATGGAAAAACAACATTAAATGAAATTACATCAGATTTTGCTGTTGCTAATTTAAATATGACTGCTAAGAAATCTAGTAATGTTCCAAATTTTACAGCTGGTGAACAATCTCAAACACTTGATTATTCCTTGGCTATCTATAACATTTCTTCTTATTTAAAAGATATGATATCTGATGGTAATGTTGGTAATGACACTGATATAACTGTTCCTACTACTCCAGATGAAATTCAAAAAGGTTTTGCTGATTTTGCTGTTCAATATGGTGAATATTTCACATTTACCGGTAATAAAAATAAAGTTCAAATGACTGGTACTATTACACCTGAATTAGTCAACAAAGTCACCAATGGTAGTGTTCAAGATCTTACGGTTGCTGGTTCATTAGTTGCAGCTGCTACTTTTGATGATAATGGTGCATTCACAAGTATTAATTTTGATCTTAAAGATTTAGAAGCATCGTTTAAACAAGATGATAAGCAATTTACTATTAAAGGTCTTTTGAATTTCAAAATTAACAGTGATACAAAATCTATTGCTGCTCCTTCTGCAAGTGATGTAAAAGATTCAACTATCTACGTTACTCCAGATCAACTTAAAAATATTATCGATTAATAAAACGATAAATAAAAAAATTAGGGCGGATTATTTAATCCGCTTTTTTTATGCGTTAAATTATTATTTTCATATTATTTAAATTTTTCATAATTAATGTTAAAATATTTGAGTTACATCAAGGAGGAATTATGGCTCAAGGTTATTCTGCAAACGACCTAACTAGTTTAAAAGGTCTTGAACCTGTCCGCGCCCGCCCAGGTATGTACATCGGATCTACTGATGTTACTGGTTTACATCATTTAATTTGGGAGCTTATCGATAACGCTGTCGATGAAGCTAATGCTGGATATGGAAAAAATATTTATGTTACGTTAAATATTGATGGTTCGGTAACTGTCCAAGATGAAGGACGAGGCGTACCATGTGACTATAACGAAAAAGAAAAGAAATCTGGTTTTGATATGGTTTATCGCACTTTACATAGTGGCGGTAAATTTGATGAGAAAATTTATAAAACAGCCGGTGGTCTTCATGGTGTTGGAGCTTCGGTAGTTACAGCATTATCAGAATGGGTTGAAGTTCACTCATATCGTGATGGATATGATCATTATATCCGTTATTCTCAAGGTGGAAAAAAAGCTACTGAAATGAAAGTAGAATCTTGCGACAAAGTTCATCGTGGAACTAAAGTTACTTTTTATCCAGATAAATTGATATTCCCAGATATTGCTTTTGACTATAATAGAATAGCTGGTCATATGGATGATTCTGCTTGTTTGACCAAAGGAACTACTTTCCATTTAAAAGATGAAAGAAGTAAGAGAAAACAAGATTTTTTCTATGAAAATGGTTTGGTTGAATATTTCCAAAAACATACTGAGGGAAAGACCCCACTTACTGAAGTAATTCAATTTTCAGGTAAAGACTCTGGCATAGGTGTAGAAATTGCTTTTCAATATTTTAAAGATGATTATAACGAAAAGATTTTTTCTTTTGCTAATGGTGTAAGAACTCCTGAAGGAGGTTTTCACGTCACTGGTCTTAAAAAAGCTTTATCGATTTGTTTTAATAATTATGCAATAAATCATAATTTGATTAAAGGTAAGCAGAAATTAGAAGGCGAAGATTTACGTGAGGGAATTACTGGAATTATCTCCTGTTGGGTTCCTGAAAGTGTTTTGCAATTTGAAGGCCAAACAAAGAGTAAATTAGGTACTAAAGAAGCTGGACCGGCTGTCGATAATGTTGTTGAAAGTCAACTTCCATACTTTTTGGAAGAACATCCAAATATAGCTGAAGCAATCATAAAAAAGACTTTGGATGCTATGGCCGTTCGTCAAAAGGCGAAAGAAGTTCGTGATCAAGAGAGAAAGAAGGTATCTGGAAGTAAATCATCAATTCAACTTTCTGGAAAGTTAGCACAAGCTTCAAGCAAGAATTATGCTGAAAATGAATTATTTATTGTTGAGGGTGATTCTGCTGGTGGCTCAGCTAAAAAATGTCGTGACCGAGAGCATCAAGCTATTTTGCCTCTTCGTGGTAAACCAAAAAATGTTACTTCGTCAACAAGCGATGATGATATTTTAGATAATAAAGAACTTTCAACATTAATTGCGACAATTGGTGCTGGTTTCAATGATGATTTCAATATAAAAAATATCCATTATGGAAAGATAATAATCATGGCAGATGCTGATGTTGATGGTGCTCATATTCAAAATCTTTTATTGTCTTTCTTTTATACTCATATGCGTGATTTAATCAGAGAGGGCCATATATATATTGCCTGTCCTCCTTTATATCGCATTGCTAAAAAAGGTAAAGAAATTTATTGTTGGTCTGATGAAGAATTGGATGATGCGAGAAAAGAATTTGGCAGTGGCTATTTGATCAATCGTTATAAAGGATTAGGTGAAATGAACGCCAAGCAACTTGGTGATACAACAATGAATAAAACACTGCGCCGTCTTATTCAAGTAAATATTGAAGATGAAGACGAATGTTCTGATAAAGTTGATCTTTTCATGGGAAGAGATTCTGATCGCCGAAAAGATTGGATAAATAACCATATTGATTTTTCAAATGAGGATCATTTTATGGAGGTACAAAGTGAAAAGTAAAAAGTCTGAAACCATTCTTGAAAGAATTGACAAATTACCGATGCCAGATGTCTTGATAGACTCTTTTAATAGATATGCAAAAGAAGTCATTCTCGACCGTGCTATTCCTGATGCTAGAGATGGTTTAAAACCTGTTCAGCGCCGTATTGTTTTTTCGATGTGGAGAGATGGAAATACTCACAATAAACCTACTGTAAAATGTGCAAGAAGCGTTGGTAATGTTTTAGGACATTTCCATCCTCACGGTGATTCTTCAGTTTATGATGCTATGGTTCGTTTATCTCAAGATTGGAAGATGAATGTTCCACTTCTTGAATTCCAAGGTAATAATGGTTCAATCGATAACGATCCTGCAGCTGCTTATCGTTATACTGAATCTCGCCTTTCTGCCATGGCAGATTTCATGGTTCAAGATATTGAAAAAAATACAGTAGACATGATGCTTAACTTTGATGATACTGTCAAAGAACCTATTGTATTGCCATCGAGATTCCCTAATCTTTTGGTCAATGGTAGCCAAGGTATTGCTGTTGGTGCTGTAACCAATATTCCAACACATAATCTTGGTGAAGTTATCGATGCAACGGTTTATAGACTTGAACACAAAAGAGCTACAGTCTCTGATATGCGTCAATTTATTTTAGGTCCTGACTTTCCAACAGGTGGAATAATTGATGACGTTGATGCTTTGAATAATCTTTATGAAACAGGACAGGGATCTTTTTATATCCATTGTACAGTAGATAGCACTTCAGAAAAGGGAAAAATTATTCTCACTGATATACCATATGGTGAAATAAAAAGTACTTTAGTTGCTGATCTTGATAAAAGAAGAATTGAGAGTCATCTTGATTCAGTAGTAGAAGTTCGCGATGAATCAACAGAAGATATTAGAATTGTTATCGAACTTAAAAAAGATGCCAATCCTGAACCTGTAATCAATTTCTATCGCAATAAAGGAGCACTCCGTTCTACTTTTGCTGCAAATATGTTAGCAATTGATAAAGGACATCCGAAAACTATGAATCTTTTGGAAATGATTGATGCTTATATCGATCACCAAAAAGAAGTAATTCTCCGTCGTTCTAAATTTGATTTTGATAAAAAAAGTTGGAGACTATCGATAGTTAGAGGTCTCATTAAAGCTGTTTCAGTTCTCGATGAAGTAATTCATATCATCCGTCATAGTTCAGGAAAAGAAGACTCTAAAAATAAATTGATAGAAAGATTCCAATTTACTCTCGAACAAGCTGAAGCTATTGTTACTTTGCAACTTTATCGTTTATCAAATACTGATGTCACAATTCTTCAAGAAGAAGAGAAAACATTGATTAAAGAACTCGATGATTTAAAACAAACAATTGAAAATGAAGATAAATTAGTTAGACTTATAGTTGCGGATTTAAAAGCTATAAAAAAACAATATGCCACACCGCGAAAGACTAAAATTTTAGAAGAAAAAATAAAGACTGAGAATGTTGATCAACGTTCTCTTATTGCCAAAGAAGATGTTATGGTAGTATTGACTCGTGATGGCTATATTAAAAAGACAGCATTAAGATCTTATGAAGCTAGTATTCAATCTTCCAAAGGTTCAGATCCTTTCCCAAAACTTAAAGTTTCTGATAAGACAGTCTTTTGTCAAAAAACAACTACCCATGCCAATATTGTCTTCTTTACAAATAAAGGCTTATATTATTCCATTCCTTGTCATTTAATAAGTGATGCAAAATGGAAAGAAGAGGGAAAACATATCAATAATCTCGTCAATTTAGAACCAAAAGAAAAAATTGTCTCTGCATTTGCAGTTGAAGATTATAAAAAAGGCTTATATTTTGCCTTAACAAGTAAACTTGGAAAAATAAAACGTACTGAGATAATAGACTTTGAATGTCAAAAAATAACTACAAAAGGACTCCGGGCTATGCCACTTGTCGATGGTGATGAATTAGTATCTGCTATTTTAACTCATGGTAATTCCGATATTATGGTCATGACAGATCAAGGTCAAGTTTCACGATATAATGAGAATGAAGTTCCAATTGTCTCTACTAAAGCAAGTGGAGTAAAAGCTATTAATTTTGGCTCAAATGAAAAATCATATATTACTGCTACTTTATCATATAAAAACGATGAACATTCATTAATTCTCATTCTCAATGATAAAAATGGAGCTCGTTTATTAAATAGTTCTGTTTTCCCATGTTTTGCTCGTTTAGGTCAAAAAACGGCAGCTTGCCGCATCTTTAAATCTTCTCCGATGACAATTATTTCTATGGATAAAATTTATCGCAAAAAAGATGTGCCTTGCATTGTGCCGTTAGCTACTGAAAATGGCCTCTTGCCAGTTGATTTGAATTCGCTTGAAGTATCACAACTTGGTGCAGGAATGAAAGCTAATCTACCTGAAACAAATTCAAAAATATTGGGACTTTGCGAAAATGGTGAAATTATCGATGAAAATACACCGGTTGAAAAAGCACCAGAAATTATTTCTGAACCAGCAAAACCAAAAGAAAAATCTCCTACTCAAGTATCTTTGTTTGATATGTTCGATGAAGAAAATTAAATTTCATTATTTTTCTTAAATTCTTGTAAAAGTTTATATAAAGCTCGCTTTTCTATTCTTGATACATAAGAACGGGAAATGTCGAGCTTTTTAGCTATTTCAACCTGGGTGAGTTCAGGTGTATCAAATAATCCGAAACGATATGTTAGTATTTCTTTTTCTCGCGGCTCAAGTTTTTCAAAGTATTTCTCTAGTTTATTCAAACGATCTCTTTTCAATAAAATCTCATCAATACTTTTTTCGTCGCTTTCAATAATATCTAAAAGCAAGAGATCTTCTCCATCTTTGTCATAAGCAATAGTGTCTTCTAGACTTGCTTCTTTATCTCGATGTTTATTTTTTCTCAATGTCATTAAAATTTCATTTTCAATACATTTTGAAGCGTAGGTAGCAAGTTTAGTTTTTTTATCATTCTTAAATGAATCGATAGCCTTGATTAATCCGATTATACCAATGCTAATCAAATCATCATTAGATTCACTAGTATTATCATATTTTTTTACAATATGGGCAACAAGACGTAAATTATGTTCAATAAGTTTATTTCTAGCATTTTCTTTTTCTTCAGGAACTGAAAGCAAATCTAAGTAATAACTCTCTTCTTCTTTAGATAAAGGGGAGGGAAATATTCCATTATTGATAAAACCGATAAAAATTTTAATATTAAAAAAAAGCGACAAGAATTGCATATATACCTCAATAAACTATATGCAAAATTTGCCGCTTTATTATTAAAAGCCTATAATTTTTAAGAAATCTTTATCGAATTCATCAATTGATTTTATTTTTTTGATAGCCCTTATATCTTTGCTATATTTTTTTATTGTTTTTTTATAATTAGGTATATATTTTCTATTAGCAAAAATAGAGTAATGGATAATATATTTCCGTGTAAATGTTAATAATTTTGTAGGGAATTTAGTCATATTTTTTAATTCGACAACTCTGATAGCTTTTAAAAGGTTAACCATAATATCAGCTAAATGCAGTGGTTTATAGCCTTGATGTAACAAAGAGCCTTGTCTTTGAACATAGTAATAACATCTTTTTTTGCTACATCCTACTTCAAGATTGTTATAAAAGAAAGCAAAGGCATTAAACCACATATCTTCAACGATAACTCTAGCATCGCAAAATCGCATATTATGTTCTAAGATAAAGGAACGTTTATATATTTTGTTCCAAGCAAACCCACGGATTTTAAGATCACCCATCAAGAAATTCAGAGCAACTTTGTGATTAAAAAATCCATTTAGTGCTATATAGCTAGAAAAATCTTTTTTAAATTTACCATCTTCATATGCCATGATGAAATTGCACACGCCTAGATTAAGTTTACCTTTTTTTACAGTATCGAATAAAACTTTCAAAAAATCATTGGAGACATAGTCATCACCATCGACAAAAGTTAAATAATCGCCGGAAGCATTTTCTATTCCTGTATTTCTAGAGAGAGAAACGTTTCCGTTATTGGCATTGATCTTTTTAAAAATATGGGGATATAACTCGACAAAACTATCGATTATTTTTTCACAATTATCATTGCAATTATCATTGATGCATAAAACTTCATAAGCATATTCAAAATCTTGATCAGCTAAGGAACTAAGACATTTATTTAGATAATTTTCTACGCCATGAATTGGAACAACTACACTAATTTTTAATTCACTCATAAAAATAGTATATCAAAAAAATAATAGATGTAAAACTAAAATAGTAGATGTAAAACTATATTAACAAATCCTTTTCATCATAATTTATTTTTTAAAAATATATAAATAGTTATAAAATTTTAAAATAAAGTTAAATTTTTAAAAAAACAAAAGTTTTTTAATCAATTTTTTATAAAAAAATTGAAATTTATTATTGATAACGCTAAAATAATTGCGAGGTTAGAAAATGGTAAGATTACAAAAAGTTAATTTTCATATTGATAATATTTATAACTTAGATTTAGATTTTCTTCAATCTTTAGAAAGAAAATATATCTTGATTGACCTCGATAATACTTTAGATGCCTATAATGTTTTGGTCCCGGCGAAAAGAACTTATGAATTATTGCAAGAGATTTCTTCTCGTTTCATGATTCCAATCATTATGTCGAATAATAAAAAAAAGAGAGTAAAACCTTATTGCGATCACCTTCGTGCCAAATATTATATTTATTCTTCTAAAAAACCATCCAAGAAAAAGATAGTAAATTATCTTAAGTCTATAGGGGTAGAGAAGGGTGAAGAAGTTCTTGTTATCGGTGATCAATTATTAACTGATGCAAAACTAGCTCGCAATCTGGGTGCAATGATGATTTTGACCGAACCGCTCACAAAAAAGGAGCATTGGTCAGCGAAATTTACAAGACTTATCGATAGGCCACTTCGTCATCATTATGCTAAACTAAATATGCTTGGCCGTACGGCAAATAGAAAGTAGAGGTACAATATGAGCAGAACAAAAACAAGCGGATTAACCAAAGAAATCAAAATCAAAAGATGTTATGGCTGTGGAGCCATACTTCAAAGCGATCATAAAGGGCAATCTGGCTATATTTTAAAATCCAAACTTGATTCTAATGAAGATCAACTTTGCGAAAGATGTTTCAAGTTAAGACATTATAGCGAAGATGATGGAGTACCTCATTTCAATGAAGACTATGCTACAATTTTAAAAAAGGCTCAAGAAGATCAAGCTCTTATTGTTCTTGTTACAGATGCTTTTTCTTTTGAAGCTTCTCTTATTCCTGGAATAAAACAATATTTAGGGAAAAAACTTTTATTAGTCGTCAATAAGAGAGATGTACTTCCTAAAAGTTATGATGATGAAAAATTATTGAAATTAGTCAAAGAAAGATTAGATGAAGAAGACATTCATCCAGAAGAAGTACTCTTACTTTCGACATTGAATAATTATAAATTTGATAAATTTAATGAAACTTTAAATAGATTGAGAGAGGGAAAAGATGTCTATTTTATCGGTGTAAGTCAAGTTGGTAAATCTTCGATTATCAATGCATTTTTAAAAAATTATCAAAATAAAACCGATAAATTTATTACAACTTCAATCTATCCTGGAACAACAATTGATGTTATTCAAATTCCAGTTGATAATGATTCATATTTTTATGATACTCCGGGTATTTTTAATTCGCGGAGCATCATCAATAACGTTGAAAGAAATATTTTAAAATATATTATTCCAAAAACTGAAATTAAACCTATTACATATCAATCTAATGCAGAACAATCATATATAATTGGGTCAATAGCTCGAATTGATTTTATATCCGGCGATAAAACCAATTTAAAATTCTTTATTTCTGAAAGGTGTGAAATAACACGGACAAAATTAAAGAATGCAGAAAAGACTTTTGATTCTCGCTGCATAACTCAATCAGCTCAACCAGCTTCAAAATTGATCAAGGATACCAAAGATTTATACCTTACAACTTTAATTGCTCCAAAACAGGGAAAGACAATGCTTTTAATCAATGGACTTTGCTGCGTTTTTTTTGAAGCTAATGGCCAAAAATTTGATGTTTATGCCCCAAAAAATGTTGAAGTTAAATTCTTAGAAGGAAAATTTTAATAATGTCTTCAATCATTCTTTTTGGTGGAACATTTGACCCTATTCATAATGGTCATTTGCATATAGCTTCGATGGTTAAAAGTCGACTAAATGCTGATAAGGTGATATTTGTTCCAGCAAAAAATCCTCGATGGAAGGATCCTTCTGCCACTTCTTCAAGGCTAGAAATGCTAGAATTAGCTATTAAAGATTATAAAGACTTTGAAATTTCAAAATTTGAAATCAATTCATCTGAAAAAGTCAATTATTCTATAGATTTAGCTAAATATTTCCGCAACATTTATCCCGTTGATAAAATTTATTTTCTCATCGGTTATGATCAATTAGAAAAACTTCATCTTTGGTATAAGATTGATGAGTTGAAAGATTTAGTAAAAATTGTTGCTGTCAATAGGAATGGATATTCGAAAGCTGAAGAGAATATTAAAAAATATGATGTCGAATTGCTCGATATCGAAGAAAAAGATATTTCATCTACTGACATAAGATCTCTTCAAAGTCTTGATACTCCTTTATGTGTAATAAAATACATTATTAATCATGATTTATATTTCACTGGCACAGTAAAAAATATGATGAATGAAAAACGTTATAAACATAGTTGTTCAACTGGTTTTTTAGCTTATGATATCGCCTTGAATAATGGTTTTAATCCCTGGATAGCCTTTAGAGCAGGGTATTTGCATGATATTGCTAAAGATCTTAATAAAGACTTAGAAAAAAATATGATGTTGCGATTTTATAAAGAATATTGCGATTATCCAGAGGTCTGCTACCACCAGTTTTTAGGGGAATATTTGGTAAAAAACTTATTTTTGATCACTGATAATGATACACTTGAAGCTATCAAATATCATACGACAGGAAAAAAAGAGATGACAACTCTTGGAAAGATTATCTATGCAGCGGATAAAATTGAACCTACTAGAGGTTATGATTCTAGCGCGATGATAGATATGATGGAAAAAGATGTCGATGAAGGCTTTATTGAAGTTTTAAAAGAAAATAGGAAATATTACAATGAAAAAAATTTCTTTGTCAATACGCCTTTACAATTAGAATGTTTTAAATATTATCTTAAATAAAGAGGGAAATAATGGAAAAAATACTTGAATTAATCATAGATAAATTAGTTGGAATTCGCTGCAGTGGTGTAGAACTTGTCGATGTACAAAATAAAACACCTTTGACAGAATACTATATTGTTGCTACAGCAAGAACTGAGTCAACAATTAATGGAACTTCTCAAGCGGTAAGTCAAGTTCTTAAAGAGAATAATTATCCAATTGACCATATTGAATATCGCCAAGGCTCCTTATGGTGCTTGATGGATTGCACACATTTTATAGTTCATATTTTCGCTCCAGGAGAGAGAAATCGTATAAAATTTGAGGACACATATAAAAATTGTCCAGTCACAAAATTCGGCGAAGAAGACAATGACGTTTTTGAAGATAAAAATATCTATTCATCACCAAAAGAAATTGAAACATGGAGGTAAAAATGAAAGATAAAAATACTTTAGATCTAGGTACCATTGACGAACTTGAAGATCGTCATGATATTCCACTTGCAAAAGTAAAAAAATTGATGGAAACTCGTCCGATCATCCGCGAAAAGGGAGAGGAATTCACTTTGTTATCAATCCCGATGGAAATTGAATTCAAAGCTTTACTAGACAATTTGGATGTTGAATTTCGTCGCCGTGTCATCGAAGGTATTCCAGGTATTACATTTCCAAGTAAATCAGGTAATGTCTTTGCTTTTATATCAAAAGTTGGCCGCACAAATACAGCTTTTGATTTAGGAATAATCTCCCGTCGACTCAACGTTAAAAGAATTATCAATCTTGGAACAGCTGGCTCTTTATCAGATAATGTTCATTCGTTTGATGTTGTCATCGCTAATAATGTTGCTTATTATGATGTCGACTTGACAGCCTTTGATTATACATATGGACAAATGTCAGGATGCCCACCGTATTTTAGAGCTGATCCATCTTTTTTAAAGCCTTTGGATTCATTGAAATTAACTATTCGCATTCATCGTGGTCTGATTTTAACTGCGGATTCATTTATGACTCAAAACAATGTAAACCAAGAAATATTATCAAACTTTGATAATCCATTATGCATCGATATGGAAGGTGCAGCTGTAGGACAAGTAGCATATAGATTAGGAGTACCATTTATTATCATACGTTCAATCTCTGATGTAGTTCATCAAGATGGAACAGTTCATGCACATGAAAATTTTGCTCTAATGTCAGCTAAAAATGGTGCTAAAATTGCCCTTCATCTTTTAAATAATCAGACAAATTAGTATAAAGTACTAATTTAGTAGATAATTAGTAGATAGTTAGCATATTTGTAAAAAATGAATATCTAACTATCTTTTATTTTAAGACAGTTTTAAGACGAATTTGCAGATTTTGAGTATTTAATCATTCGTATATAAAATCAAGCTAATAACTAGCTTATTTTGCGCTACACGAGGCACCTTGTTAGAAGCATTTATCTTTTAATATAAAATAAGCTTAAAAAGCACTGAATATAGTAAAAAAATAAGAAAATAGTAATTAATTACTTCAAAATGTCTAAATTATAATGAAAATAATATAAAATGCTTCATTTTATCGATAAAAATCAACTTCGTATAATCTCTATTATGTAAACTAAATTATAAAATAACTAGTTATTGTTTATTTTTAAAAACATAATAAAAAATGTAGTATTTAAAAACTTAATGAATTTAGTCAAAAAATATCAACTGAATAAATACTAATTATATACTAAATATATACTTTTAGTCCTTTTTCACAAAAAAACCAGGATTTAACCTGGTTTATATTATTATTTCAATAATTCTTCGATAGGTTGCCCTATTTCGTTTTCGCTTGGAGTTATATCAAAATTCTTTAAAATGGTCTTTCCAATATCACCGAAGGTTTTTCTTATTGGAAGATGAGCTCCATTTTTGAAACTTTTGCTATAACAAAGGAGAGGAATATATTCACGTGTATGGTCGGTTCCCTTCCAGGTTGGATCATTTCCGTGATCAGCTGTGATCATCAAAAGATCATTTTCATCAAGCTGTTCCATCAATGCTGGAAGTTCTGAATCAAATTGCTCTATTGCTCTGCCATATCCAATTGGATTTCTTCTATGTCCATATTCTGAATCAAATTCGACTAAATTGCAGAATAGGAAACCTGTCCATGAATGGTCTTTTGCCTGTTCTGTTGTTTTATTCATTCCATCGGTATTTGAGACAGTTTTTTGAGTTTTTGTCACTCCGACATTATTGAAAATATCAGCGATTTTACCGACACAGCTAACTGTATATCCAGCATCTTTTAAATCATCCATCGCTGTTCTTCCGGTTGGAGATAAGGCTAAGTCATGGCGGTTAGGTGTTCTTTTAAAGCAAGTTTTATCTTCTCCTATAAAAGGTCTAGCGATAATTCTGCCTAAACGATATTCAGGTCTATTGCATATTTCCCTTGCAATTTCACAGTATCTATATAGTTCAGGAACAGGTATAGTTTCTTCATGAGCAGCAATCTGTAAAACAGAATCGGAAGAGGTATAAACAATTAGACTTCCATCACGCTTTTGTTCTTCGCCTAATTCTACTAAGATTTCTGTTCCACTTGCTGCTTTATTTCCGATTATTTTTCTACCTGTCTTCTCTTCTAATTCATCGATTAATTCTTGAGGAAAACCAGTATCGGTAAATGTTTTAAAAGGCTTTTGTGTATCGATTCCCATCATTTCCCAATGACCTGTCATGGTGTCTTTTCCGTTTGACTTTTCTCTGCATAACATGACATAAGATTGTGGATGGTCAACTTTATTCGTATTTTTTATTGGAACTAAATCATTTATTCCTAGCTTATTGAGATTAGGTATATTTAAACCATTACATTTATCTGAAATATGGAGTAAGGTATTTGCTCCTTCATCTCCAAATAAAGCAGCATCTGGTTCATAACCTGCCCCCATGGAATCACAGACAATAACAAATATTCTTTTAAATTTCATAATCTTTCTCCTGATTAAATTATATAAAAGTCTTTTAAAATTATCAATAAAAACGAAATATTTTACAAAATCACATTTTTTTAATTTTTTTACTTATCTTTTCATAAATGCATCATAAGCTGAAAGAATTCTTTTTGTCGAAACATGGGTATATATTTGTGTTGTTTCAATTTTTGAGTGTCCGAGCATTTCTTGCACTTCTTTTAAATTAGCTCCATTTTCTAGTAGATGAGTTGCAAAACTATGACGAAGAGTATGAGGTGAAATATCGATAGTTATTCCAGCTCTAGTTGCATATTGCTTGATAGATTTAAAAAAATACTGACGAGATAACGGATTCCCTTCTCTATTAAGGAAAACTATTTTTGTTTTGAATCCTGGATTGAATTTACGAATATGTTGTATATAATTTTTTAAATAATATAGTGCATATTCACCGATGGGAATAATTCTTTCCTTATTTCCTTTCCCTTTAATTTTTAAGTATCCAGCTTCAAAGTTGATATTTCCTAATTCCAATGATAAAAGTTCTGAAACTCTAAGACCACTTGCATACATAACTTCTAGCATCGTCTTATCGCGAAATTCTTTGTTATTATCCAAATTAAAGCCATCTAGCAATGAATCTACCTCTTCTAAGGTTAAAACATTTGGAAGATGCATTTCTTTCTTAGGAAGCTTTAATCCTGTAAGAGGAACGTCTATTACGTTTTCCCTATTTAAGAATAGATAAAAACCTCGTATGGTGGTAGTTTTTCGAATAATTGATGATGTTTTTAAATTTTTAGATGATAAATATCTCATGAAAAAAGATATATCATCTAGTTTTAATTCACGAACTTCTTTATCTCCAACAGCTTCAATAAATGATTTTAAATCATCAAGATAGGTATCGATGGTACTTTTTAAATCTCCTTTTTCTACTACTAGATAGGTTATATAATCTTCAAAGCTTTCAGATATTCTCATTTGCTTTCTCCGGTTTATGAAAATTATGGGTTCTTTTTTGTGGTTTTACTAAGTCGCTTGCTTTAACAAGTGATTTATTTTTTAACTTTTCATTGAGATCATTGATTATATTATCGACATTTTTTTCATTGAAATTTTTTGAATCGAATAGTTTGACAGGTGAAACGATTTCACTTTCCCCTTTTATATCTGTTACACCAACTCCTAATAGACGCAAAGGTTCTCCATTATAATATTTATCAAAAACTCTTAATGCTCTGGAACATATTAATGCTTCATCATTAGTATATGTATCGAACTTTTCTCTTTTACTATTTGTTATGAAATTGGCATTTCGAAAAGTTATTACAACAGTATCCGATAATTTTTTATAGTTTTTTAATTGTTCAGAAATCGATTTTGAACGTTTTATAATAAGGTTTTTTAGTTCTTCATAATCGGTGGTATCATGGTCGAATGTTCGAGCAGAAGAAATGCTTTTTGGATCGTTTTCATAAGGCTGAACGATATCATCTCCTTCTCCTAAAGCATGACTTTTATGATAAAGATAAGTATTTCCTAACAAACTTTTTACTCTTTCATCTTCAGTTTTGGCTAAATCCCCTATCGTATTAATTCCTAGTGCAACTAATCGTGGATAAGTTTTTTTCCCTATTCCAAACATTTTTTCGATTGAAATCGGCCAAAGAATTTGTTCAATATTTTCTTTATATAGTACTGTTACTCCTAGTGGTTTTTTATAATCAGAAGCCATTTTAGCTAAAAATTTATTATTACCCACGCCGATTGAGCACTTTAAATTAGTTACTTTAAAAAGTTCAATTTGTAAGTCTACTAAATAATCTCTAGCATTTATCGGCTCAAAAAATTCACTCATATCGATATAGCATTCATCTATTGAAGCTTGTTCAAATAATGAATATTTTTTTCTTAAATATGACATAAAACGTTCAGAATAAATTGCATATTCTTTGTAATGATCATTGATTAAAATCAAATTTGGACATAGTTTTCTTGCGGTTTGAATAGGCATACTAGAACCGATGCCATATTTGCGTGCTTCGTAATTTGCTGTAGAAACAACTGAACGACCAATTGAAGAACCGATGGCAACAGGTTTTCCCACAAGAGTTGGATCACAAAGTTCTTCAACCTGAGCAAAAAAAGCGTTTAAATCAATATGAACAATACTTTTCATAATCAAATTTTAACATATTTGATTTTATTCATCGTATTTTTTGTTATAATTCAACCATGAAAAGATTTTGTATTTTCTTGATTACTGGTACAGTAGTAATTTTCTTATTTCTTATTCTGGCAATCTTATTTAAAGGTATAGGACTTTATATAGCAATGGCAGTCATTGCCACTATATTTTTAATTTTATCTTCAATTATTCTCTTTGGTGTTTTAAAGCTGAGAAAGTGTAATTTTTATCTGCAAAACTATGATGTTGAACCAATTATTAAATCCTATAAATTTCTATCAAAAATTCTTTTTTCAAAGGATGATATAAATGAATTATATCTTTATATGAGTATGGTTTATAGTTTAAAAAATGATTCAAAAAGCGCAAAGATTTTTTTAGATTCAACTTCGAGACACTCGATGAAAACATCGCGAATGCTCTATCTTTACTATTGTGCCTATAGACTTTATTACATATGTTTAAATGATGTTGATAATTATAATTCTATCGCTAATGAATTTTTCTCTCTTTCGGAAAATCTTGATAAAACTATTGCTAATGAATTTTTGTTAGGAACAGAGATGATTAATTTATCAAATCTTATTTATAAAAAAGTTCGTATAGAAGATATAAAAGATAATTTGGATTTCTCGAGCGAAAAACCATTATTAATCGATGAATTTTATAATTGTTTTCTTGAAATGATTAAAATAAATGATTATCAAGATTTTACGGAAAAAAGCTTTAAAGTACCTCTTGTCCAGTCTTTATATAAAAAATGTCTCGACAATTTTAACAATCGTCGAGTTCATCTAGCATAGTTTTGGCAAATATTCCGTATCCTCTTAAAGGATCTTTTGTTATGACATGAGTTACAGCACCAATTATTTTTCCATTTTGAATAATTGGTGATCCACTCATTCCAGCAACAATTCCGCCTGTTTTATTAATCAATTTATCATCGATTACTTTTAATGATAATGTTTTGGTTTTTTCCTTTTGATTTTTATTTATAGAAGTGATTTCTATATCAAAAGTTTCTTTTTTATCACCATCTAAGACAGTGATAAATTGAGCTTTTCCTAATGCAATTTCATCAACTTCAGCAATTTCGTATTTCAATCCAGAAGTATCGATATCATAATAACTTCCAAAAATACCATAATCCGTATTTTTCTTAATATTACCGATGATTTCATCTTGATTTAAAGTGGCATTTTTTTGCCCTGCTTTACCAGGTGATGAAGGTGAAATTCCCTGCACTGAAGATTCATATAAAGTACCGTTTTGATAACAAGTATCTTCACCACCTCGAGCCTGATGTCCTAAGGCGAAATATGTTCCAGTTTCTTCTTTATAAAAAGTTACAGTACCAACGCCAAGCAATTCATCTTTGACATATAGCCCAGTTTTTATTTTTTCACCAGTAGAAATCAGAGGTAAGTCACGAGATAAAATAAGATCATCTCTAACAATTTTTAGATTTAATACATTGTCTTCATCGCGTAATATTGCTCTGTTTAAATCGTCTAAAGATGAAATTTTAATATTATCTGCTTCAATTATTAAATCACCTTTATTGATATCATTTTTCTTCGGATTAAATGATTCTGCACCAACTTTAACATCATAAGTACCACTTATTAATAACCCTGCTGGTTTTAGACCGAAACCGATGTTCTCGCCTCCGATAATTACGTTTGTCAAAAGCAAACTTGCAAACATAGCATTCATAGATACCTCCACTTTTACTATGTCCATTTTTTTGATTTTCATTAAAAAAAGCCCATTTTTGGGCTTTAGTATATAATTAGTATTAAATTAGTATATAATTAGTTAGTTTGAGTTCTTATCAATTTTAAAGCTAATTGTTTGCCTTCTTCGATATTATCTTCTCCGCCAAGCATTTTGCTTAGTTCTTTAATTTTTTCTTCTTCGCCGATTTCTTTAATATGACTGATAGTACGGCCATTTATCTCATTTTTATATACTAAATAAAAATTCGAAGCTGCCGCAACTACACTAGGTAAATGACTAATGGCAATTACAGAACTATTTTTAGCAATTTCCCTAATCTTTTTTCCTACAACTAAGGCGATATTTCCACTAATTCCTGTATCAACCTCATCGAATATCAATGTATCGAATTTTTTGATTTTATTGAATGAAGCGATAAGAGCTATCATTAAACGACTTTTTTCTCCACCAGATGCGGCGACACTTAATGATTCAAAAGCCTTACCTTTATTAAGTCTTACTACAAATTTCACTACATCTATACCATCATTAGATAACTCTTTTTTATTGAACTGTATATCAAAACCATCATTAAGTAATCCGAGAGATGATAGCTCATTATTTACAGATTCAACGATATTTTTTTTGCAATCTTGGCGTATTTTTGATAATTTTTCAGCACACTTTACTAGTTCATCTTTTGCTTTTGAAACTTTATCTTCTTTTTCTTTTAAACTCGCATCAAAATTATCAGCTTCGCCGATTTTATCCTCGAGAAGTTTTTTAGCATCGAAGATTTTTTGTGTAACATGACCATATTTTTTTATGAGTGGATTAAGTTCATAAATTCTTTCATTAGCTTTTTCAATTTGCTCTTCATCATATTCATCCTCGTCAAATTTTGAAGTTAGATCATAGATCAAATCGGATAATTCATTCCATTTTTCCAAGATATTTTCCGCTTTGTCAGCAAAAGATGTTTTGCTCAGCATATTTAAACTATGGGTTAATTCATCAGCAAAATTTTCATAAATATTTCCATTATAAAGATTTATGAGTGCTTTACCACTTTCAATCATTTCTTGAGCGGCATTTGATTCATTTAAATAGTTTTCTAAATATTCGATTTCATTTTCCTTAATGTTATATTTTTCTATCTCTTCTAGTTTAAATCTAATGATGTCGATATCGTTATTTTTAGCATTTTCTAAGAATTCTTCTTTATCTTTAAGACATTTTTTGTAGGCATTATACTTTTCATCATACTCACTAAAAATTTCAGATCCATATGTTTCATATACATATTTATCAACTATATTCAATTGCTCTTTTTCATTCATCAAAGATATCTGCTCACCTTGAGAAGTAATTGAAAACACATCGTTTGCAACGCGCTTTAAGATGTTTAAAGTAACTGTTTCACCATTTATTCTCAACGTTGAAACTTTGTTAGGGGATAATATTCTTGTTAGTACTAATACATTGTCATCAAGATATTCTTTTAAATATTCATGATCAGAAATGAAATCATCATCGAGGATGAAAGTTGCTTCAATAATCGCTTTCTTTTTCTCATCGTTGAGTTTATCGAATTGACTTCTAGCACCACTTAATAATGTTAAAGCATTGACTAATATACTTTTCCCTGCACCAGTTTCACCAAATAGTACATTGAATCCTTTTGAAAAGTCTATATCTAAGTCATCTATCAATACAAAATTTTTAATTCTTAAATTGCTGATCATATAAAAACCTCATTTCTATTCTACCATAAAAAAGCATTTTTCCCTGTTCAGTTGCAAAAAAATAGAAAATTTATTTATATAAATATTTGTTAGTGATATATCTTTAATCTAATAAATAGTGGGATATTTTATTCATAAAATTCCACCCTAAACTATAATTTTATAATTTTCTATCAGCTCATTAATTAATTTTTCTTTATTTATTTTTTTAGTACTTTCGTATGATAAATTAATTTGCATAATTGTTGTATCATCATATATAAATGTAATATCTGATAAAGAATATTCATATCCAGTAATATTGTATTTAATATTTTTGTTGCTAAACTCTTTTTTATCACACATAAAAGGGTAAAAATTTATTTCAAAATCAGAATTATAAGATTGTGAAAAATTAGTTTTTTCTATATAAATACATGTTATTGAAAAATAAACATATTTAGTATTTAGAATATCATCTGTACTAGAAGATTCACCACTAATAAATCCGAAAAAATTAATGAATAATTTTTCATATGTACCTAGTAAATCAAACTCAGTAATGCCAAAATTAAAGTCATCGTTTTGTTGAGCATTTTTTAAATTTACAATAAAATTAGCGCATCATTAATATTATCAAACCATTCAAACCATGCCGTTCTATTTTCTCCAGGAATTAACCCTTTAGAATTGCTACTGCTATTTGTCGAATTTCCATTGTCACAACCAACTGTTACAAAACTTGTAAGCAATAGTGAACAAAGGAAAAACGGAATAGATTTTTTCATTTTCCTTTTCCTTTAATTTCATTTTATTGTAATTATTAAATTTTTACAACTCGTATTTATATAAAATAAAATGTTTATTTTTATTAAATATAGACAATATAAGAATCACTTATAATATTAAAGTTTAATTTAGAAGTTAAAATTAAAAAAATATTATAAACAAAAATTATTACTAATAAAACTAAGAAATCTATATTTATATATTTCAAATAATTATTATATATGAAAATAAATTAAAAGCACTTTTCTTACTCGTAAAAAAACATAATTTATATTTTTATATTTGGTGTATATCCACGACTTTTTTTAAGTCTTTTATTATCATACATAAATTCATCTGCTCTTTCGAATAATGTTTTATATGTGCTGTGAAAATAATCAGTTGATATAGCCCAACCACATGCATAGCTGAGCTTTATTGTTTCGGATTGCTGATTAAATTCAAATATTTTTTCATCGAGGTCATTTAAAAATTTTCTTACATCATTTTTGGATGTGTTATACATGACAGCGATAAATTCATCACCACCAAAACGACCAACAAAGTTAAAATATCCTATGGTTTCTTTGAGAACGTTAGCAAATGTAATTATTAGCTTATCACCCATTACATGTCCATATGTATCATTTGTCAGTTTCAAATCATTTAAATCAAACATAAAACAAGCCGTTGGTTCACCTAAAAATTGAGAATCATTAATAAATACTTCACAACGATATTTATTTGGAAGTCCAGTTTGGTAGTCATAAAAAGCTTGCTTTTCAAGTATTTTTTTATCTTTTTCTATTCTTCTATTCAATATGACTTGAATTATAAAAAACGAAATGACTAAGCATATGTCTACTGGGGTCAATATTTCTAAAATATTAACTATTTTCAATGTATTATTGGAATAAGTTTCTACCGCTGCAACTGTTTGGTCAGCAAGATCAAAATACTCCTCACTTATTTTGATTATATTTGAATTTTCAGCGCCATTTTTACGAACAAATAATATTTCTTCTTTTAAAATTTCCCAATATTCTGTCTGCGTTTTTAGCTTATCCTGAAAATTTTTATCATCGATATAGATGATATTGTCACTTGTGCCGCCATTTTTTAATTCATCTAAATAGGTATCTAATTCATGGATTAAAATATTGCTTTCAAGACCAGATATTTCGAGTTTTACTACTCTTTGTGTTGCACCGCGAACTAATCCAGCATAATTTATAACTCGTGATACGCCTTGAAGTTTATTGGTTAAAACTAAGATGATCGATACTAGGATTAAAAGAATTCCTATAGTGATTGTGTTAATAATGCTTATAATACTTTTCTTCATTTTTAATAATTCAATTTATGTTATAGCTTAATTTTTTATTAATATTTTTCAATAAATATTTCTTTAATTGTTTCTATTTGATTTGACGTAATTCCTATTTCTTGAAGATAATTAGATATTTTTTCGGAAAGCGTTTCTCCTTCAGTTTCATCGATGGTTTTTACATATGTTTTTTTAATGCTTTCCTTTGATCTAGTTCCATTGATTAGTCCAAAGTTAGAAAATTCGTAATCTATAAACAAATCTTCCTGATTAACTCCTAATAATCCATTTAATAAATATGTGATTAACCCTGTTCTATCAGTGCCGATATTGCAATGATAAATTAAAGGATAATTTGTTTTATCGCTGAGAAGATCAAAAATATTCTTGACCATGTTTTTATTGTTTACCAAAATATTGCCATCGTAGCTCATCGGACATTGGTAGTAATTTATACCGCTACCTAAGGCAGATTCTTCATAAGAACCAACCTCGTTATTTTCAATTAATCGCAGGTCGATTTCCGACTTTATATTAAGATAATTTCGCATAGTATTTATGCCATTATCGGTTATTTCAATATTTAATGTACTGGATGATGAAGTGTTTAACCTTCCACAGCGATAGGCTAAACCTTGGCGAACTCGGGTATTTTCATCAATTATCCAACCACCGACGTCGCGAAAATTTGTAACACCTTCAACAAAGATATTGCGAGGATAATTAAAAAATGTAGTAAAGGTTTCAATTTCACTTGTAATCGATTCCTCGTTTGCTATAGCTTCAACATTCCAATAATATTTTGTTCCTACTTTTAAATTGTAAATATCGATATTATTTTCTTCTATTGGCACCTTATATTCCAATGGTGAAGTAAAATTATTATTTTCATCTATTCTTACTAAGAAATAATCAAAATTTTTATCTTTAGGTAAAGTACTTTTCCATGATAAATTTATTGCTTCTGGCAGAGAAAACTCTTTGGAGCCATTTATTCCTAAAGATTTTAAATCTATATCAGGAGACTCAAGAAATTCATCCTGAATCGGTTGATGGATATTAACTTCTCCAGCAATCTCATCTAAGACAATTTTATACTCATCATTTTTTTCACTTGAAATTGAATAAACAGAACTTGAAGAAGAAACAAATGAAGAAGATGACGAACTAGATGAAATAAAATTTTCATTTGAGCAAGAAGTTAGTGCAATAAGTATTATAGGTACAATTATTTTTTTATTCATAACATTTATAAAACCGCTTACATTTAAATGATATCATTTATTTTTCTTTTTATAAAGCATTACTTTGATATTTATAGATTTTTTCTACTTTATTTTTAAATTTTTGAGATTTTACTCTTCTTTTTAATTATCAAGATATCTTGTATAATATTTATGGTGAAAAATATGTTAAGAGATAATACTAACGTTGTACGAATCAGAAATAAATTATTAGGCGGTAAAAATAAAATTTTAGTCCAAACCATGGCGAAGACTAAAACTAGCAACACTGAAGCTATCATTAAACTAGCAAATGATTTATATATAGCTGGAGCTGATCTTCTCCGTGTTTCAATTTTGGATGAGCATGATGCTAAAAGTCTAAAAACCATCGTTGATAATTCTCCTTTGCCTATAATTGCTGATCTTCATTTCAACAAAGATTTAGCACTAAAAGCTATTGATAATGGCGCTGATAAAATTCGAATTAATCCAGGTAATTTCCATCAAGACGATCTGAAGGAAATCATTGAAAGAGCTAAATATTTTAATATTCCTATAAGAATAGGTATTAATTCTGGTTCTTTATCTTTAAATCACACTAAAGATACTTCTTCGATCAATGAATATTTTTCATTGCTTGATTCTACAATCGATATTTTTAAAAAATATGATTATGACAAGAATTTGGTTTTAGCTTTGAAATCTACTGATCCTAATTTGACATTTAAATTATATCGTGCTGCTGCAGAACTTTATCCTTACCCTCTTCATATCGGTCTTACCGAAAGTGGATTTGGTCCTGTTGGTGCGATTAGATCTTCAATCTGTCTTGTTCCTCTCCTGCAGCTTGGTATTGGTAATACAATTAGAATTTCTCTTTCTGATTCTCCTATTACTGAGGTAGAAACTGTCAATGCACTTTTAAAAGGGTTAGGATTAAAAAATGATGTTCCAACACTTATAACTTGCCCTACATGCGGAAGAACACAGTGCGATGTTTCAAATTTAGCTAAAAGAATATCGGAATTGTTATTGCCGATTGA
This sequence comes from Firmicutes bacterium CAG:345, assembly GCA_000433315.1. NCBI lineage: Bacteria > Bacillati > Bacillota > Firmicutes bacterium CAG:345. The sequence goes on from FR893384.1 coordinate 26,291, forward strand.
AGCTGATATCAAAGTTGCTATTATGGGTTGTCCTGTCAATGGCCCTGGCGAAGCTAAAGATGCTGATTTTGGCCTAGCGGGCACAAAAAATGCTTATTTGACTTTTGAAAGAGGAAAAAAAGGGACAATTCTCAAAGAAGAAGAAGCTTATCAATGGATGAAAGATAAATTGTCAAGTTTTAAAAAGCGTTGCATATAATACTATTGATGAACGACTTTATATCGAATGCTTTATTAAATATTTCTCCGGAAAATGCTTGTCGCTTGGCTAAAAGATATGGTGCTGATTTCACTGTCGATGAGGCAAAGATTATCCTACCTTTTCTTCGACTTCATAAAAATGAATTAAAAAAAGAAAATAAAGATAAATTACTTGTTCTTGCGAAAGGCAAATTCCCGCCATCAACTTATAACAAAATTGCAATATTGGTAAAAAAATATGCGCAATAAAAGAGCTTCAAAGTCTAATGGTTAGACCCTGAAGCTTTTTTTAATTAGATTTTTGCACATCTTTTTTTCTCAAATTTGTGCGGATAATTTTTCTTTTATGTCTTTCTTTAGCTCTTTCAGCAGCTACTTTCTTTTTTTTCTTGTAATTAGGTTTAACTTTATTAGTTCTTACTTTATTGACTGCTGCACGAATTTGCTTTTCTAAAACTTCATTATTTCCCTTAGTTGTTTTCTTGTTCTCCAAAAGGTTTCTATCAGCTTTTAATTCATCATTTTTCAATGTGAAGTAATCAAACATTACACCTTTTTTTATAAGTTCTTTGACTTTTTGTACATCTCCTGGGACATAGAAAACATATGAATTACCTTCTTTATCAAAGCGGCCTGTTCTTCCAGCACGATGGAAGTAGTAGACTAAATCTTTTGGTAAATCGACGGAGATTACATCGGTTACATCGGGAATATCAACTCCTCTTGCAGCTAAATCTGAAGCGAGAAGAATATGTGTTTCATCGCGATTAAATTCATTATAAGCTCTTTTTTGATCGCGTTTTGGAAGATCTCCATGAATGACAGAAAATGGTTTACCTAGTTTAATCAAATGATTTTTAACTTCATCGATATCTTCTTTTTTGGAAACAAAGACGATTGTCTTATATGGATTATGAGCGCGGATGAAACTACAAACTGCTTCACCTTTACTCATATTTCTAATATTGACAAGGTGATGTTTTACTCTGCTGGCATTGATTGAATTATCAGAAACATCAATGACATCACAGGCTTTGATATATTTTTTTACAAGCGTAAGGACATGTTCATCAATAGATGCGGTAAATATAGATTTACTTGCTGAAGTTTGCCAAGATAAAATCTCTTCAACCTCTGCGGCAAAACCACCGAAGATCAACATATCTCCCTCATCAAAAACTATTCTTTTCAGCGGTTTCAAATTAGCGCTTTGCGGTAATAGTAAAGCCATTTTTGGTGTAGCTATAACTATATCGGATTGTATTTTTTTCTCAAAACTTTCGCCATCGATTATTGTTTGATAAGTGAAATTATACCCAGCTTTTTTTATTTTAGCTAAAACATCTTTAACTTGGTTGACAAGCACTTTTGTCGGAACAATGATAAGGCCTTGAACACCATTAATATCGCTTAAATCAGAAAGCATCGGCACTAAGTAAGCTAAGGTTTTACCACTTCCTGTTGGAGCTTTGCAAACTAAAGATTTATTGTTCAAAAAACTTGGAATACTTTTTTCTTGAACAGGAGACATGTCGACAAAACCAAGTTCCTTCAATATTTTAACAAGCGGAGTTGGAATATTATATGCAGCAAAACTACTCATTTTCGTCCTCTACTTTAATATGAAGAATTTTTAATGCTTCTTCAGGAACGGTAGAAGGTGCGCTTGACATTGGACAGCAAGCTTGCAGATTTTTTGGGAAAGCGATGACATCATGAATATTATCAGTATGGCATAAAATCATTGAAAGACGATCAAGACCAAAGGCAAAACCACCATGAGGAGGGGTACCAAATTTCAATGCATCGATGAAGAATCCGAATTTCTTTTCAATATCTTCATCAGTAAAACCTAAGATTTCAAAAATCTTTTGCTGAACTTTTGAATCATAAATTCTTAAAGATCCTGATGATAATTCAATACCATTGATAACAGTATCGTAAGCATAGGATAAAGCTTTTGTTGGATCAGTATCAAGATAATGCAAATCTTCATCTCTTGGTCTGGTAAATGGATTTGATAAAGATACTATTTCTCCATTTTCTCTTCCAAAAATCGGCCAGTCTATGACAAATAATGGTTTATATACATTATCGTCTACAAGATTTAATCTTTCGGCATATTCTTTTCTAATAGCACCTAAAGCCATTGATAAATTTGTATAATCTTCATTGTTTTCAACGAGAATTAAAAGATCATTTTCTTGTAGGTCAAATTCTTTATTCAATTTATCTATTTCTTCTTGTGAGAAATTTTTAACTGCTGAACCAGTTAATTGTCCGGCATTATATTTTAAGAAAATTGCGGAACGAATATGATAATTCTTCAATAAAAGGTTATCATTGTCTTGCATTTTTCTTGTACAACTTGGTCCATAACCAGGTACTTTTAATCCTTTTATATGAGTATTTTTGAAAGGTGCAAAATTGGTGTTTTCAAAAATGTTATCGATATCATGAAGGAATAATTCATAGCGTAAATCTGGTTTATCAGAACCATATTTAGATATACATTCTGAATATGGTAAAACAGCAAAATCTTCAAGATCGACATCGATGGTATCTTTAAAGACTTTTTTCAAACTGCCCTGAATGATATTCAAGACGTCTTGTCTTTCAACGAAACTCATTTCAACATCAAGTTGAGTAAATTCTGGTTGTCTATCAGCTCTTAAATCTTCATCGCGATAGCATCTTGCAACTTGATAATATCTATCGATATTACCAACCATTAATAATTGCTTATAAATTTGCGGAGATTGTGGCAAGGCATAAAAACAACCGGGTTTTGTTCTAGAAGGAACCAAGTAATCGCGGGCGCCTTCAGGTGTCGACTTAATAAGTGTTGGAGTTTCAACTTCAAGAAAACCATTTTCATCAAAATAGTGATGGAAACTTTGAATCATTTTAGCACGTAAGACCAAATTTTTTTGCAAAGTAGGTCTTCTCAAATCTAGATAGCGAGATTTTAATCTGGTATCTTCAAGTGCATCGGTTTTATCGGCGATAATAAATGGTGGGAGAAGACTTTCAGAAAATACTTTGATTTTTTCAGCTTTTATTTCAATTAAGCCAGTAAGAATATTTTTATTAGGGGAAGAACGAAGAATAACTTCTCCTTCAACTTGAACACAATATTCGGATTTTAATGGTTCTTTTTCAAATTCTTTAGCATCGATAGAAATTTGTGTGATGCCATATCTATCGCGCAAATCAACAAAGACTAAAAAACCGAGATTTCTTACTTTGGAAACCCAACCACATAATGTAACTTTTTCACCAACATTAGCTTCTGTTAATTCGCCACATGTTTTTGTTCTTAACATATTTACCTCTATTCTATTTAACAAGCTCAGCAATTTCTTGAGTATTATTTATATCAATTGCCTTTTGTTCTCTAGTAACTAAATTTTTTAATTGGTAACCTTCAGGTGTTTTAAAAAGAATGTTTTTAACTTTTAAACGATCAGCCATTTTCAAAGCGCCATTGAGCTTTTTTCCTTCGGTTGGACTCAGAACACTGATTCCTAAATTGCGAAGTTCATGTTTTAAATTAAATAATTCTTTTTTATCTTCTTCAGATACTACAACCATTAAATTTGGACCTTCAAATTTATATGTATCGCCAAGAGTCAATAATAGACGATCAAGTCCAAAGGAAAAACCGACTCCATTAAAAGCGGGACCACCAAGAGTTTCCATCAATTTATCATACCGTCCACCGCCTCCTAAAGCTCCTAATTCTAAATGGTTTGCTTCATAGGCTTCAAAAACTGGTCCTGTATAATAATCTAATCCGCGGACTAATTTATCATCTAGTGTATATTTAACATTGCAACTATCTAAGAGTTCTAATAATTTTGCAAATTTTTTCTTATCTTCATCGATGAGATAATCTTTTAAAAGTGGAGCTTTTAAAACTAGTTCATGGTCTTCAGGAACCTTGCAATCTAAAATTCTTAGTGGATTTAATTCTAAACGCTTCTGGCAATCCGTACATAATTTATCTTTTAAAGGTGTGAAGTAATCTACTAATGCTTTTCTGTAATTGCTTCTTGAAATATCGCCACCTAAATTATTTAATTTAATGATTGGATCAATTCCCAAGGCTTTCAATCCATCGACCATCACTAATATTGCTTCGGCAACAGTCGAATCATCTAAATTCAAATCCGTAAATTCAATTCCCCATTGATGTGGTTCTCTATATCTTCCTTGCTGAGGTCTTTCATAGCGGAAAATTGAACCTGAGTAATAAAGTTTTAAAGGAAGATCTGGGCTAGCATAGAGTTTATTTTCAATAATAGCACGCATGATTCCAGCTGTAAATTCTGGTCTTAATGAATAATCATGATCGCCTTTATTGGCTAAATCAAAAGTTTCTTTCATGACAATATCGGTGCTATTACCAACTCCTCTTTTAAATAATCGGCTTTCTTCATACATTGGAATTTGTATTGGAGAAGCACCATAATTTGTGGCAACACTATTTAAGATATCGACAATTTTATTATAAGAGCGAGCTTTATCATAAAGCATATCTTGTGTACCACGTGGTTTTGTAAATATATTGCTCATATTTTCTTCCTTTCTTTAATGTATAACACGTCTTATATCATAGACGCTATTAATATTAAGTAATTGCTGTGTCAAAGTATTTAAATACGCAACATCCTTAACCATTACTGTTACTGATATTGTTGTTGTATTATTGCTGGCATGATATTTTGCATTAACTTTATAAACTTGAACCTTAATCTGTGAAAAGCAATTTAAAACATCGATTAAAAGATTATTTCGATCATAGCATTCGATTGAAATATCGACTGGATAATCTTTTTTCTCAGCATTTGGATTCCAGATTACAGGAATTAATCTATTATGTTCTTGACAGACATTTGGACAAGATACTCGATGAACTTTTATTCCATTTCCTTTAGTAATATAACCGATGATATCATCACCGGGAATAGGAGTACAACAACTAGCTAGAGAAATTAGACTTCGATCACCATTTTCTAATGTTACCGCATCTTGAATATTGCGATTGACATTGCGCTTATTAACATTGTTTTTTAAATCATCAAGTGTTTCTTCTTGTGAGCGTTCTAATCCAAGATATTCAATAATATTGAGTGGCATTATTGTTTTGCTGTTTAAAAGTAAATATAGTTCATCAGCGTTTTCAACATTGAAATGTTCGAAAAGCTTTTTAGTCATAATCTTATCGATGTTCGCCTTAATTTTTCTTTCGCGGAAGCTGACAGCTAGTGAATTTCTTCCTTTTTGAATATTGTCTTGGCGAATAAAATCAGAATTTTGCTTCATCAAGAATTTACGGATATGACTTTTAGCAATGCTAGATGTAGCCATATTCAACCATTCTGAATTCGGTGTAGCATTTTTATTGGTGATAATTTCAACTACATCTCCTGTCTGCAATACTCGAGAAATAGGTACCATCTGATTATTTACTTTAGCACCAGCTAAAGTATTTCCAACATCAGTATGGATCTTATAGGCGAAATCAATCGGCGTTGAACCATTTGGCAAAGTCACTACTTTTCCTTTTGGGGTAAAAACATAGACATTGGCATCAAAGATATCATGTTGTAGGGCTTCAACATATTCTTTGGCATTTCCATCTTGAATTTCATTGGTGACAGAAACAAAATCACGGAACCAATGCAATTGCTCTTCGATTTCTTGTTGCTCTGTTTTAGCATCATATTTTTTGTTTTCTTTATAGCGCCAATGAGCAGCAACACCTTCTTCGGCGATTTCATCCATCTTTTTAGTACGGATTTGTATTTCAAAAGTATGACCATCACCAGTAACAATTGTCGTATGGAGCGATTGGTACATGTTTGGTTTCGGCATTGCAATATAATCTTTAAAACGTCCTGGAATCGGCTTGAAATTAGCATGGATATAACCGAGTAATTCATAGCAATTCATTTCGGTTTCTGTAATTATTCTCAAGGCCATAATGTCGTAAATATCATCAAAGGCTTTCCCTTTGACATACATTTTTTTATAGATTGAATAAATAGATTTTACACGTGAAGTGATTTCAAACAAAATATTAGTTGGAGTTAAAATTTCGACAATCTTATTCTTTAAAACATCGATGGCATTCTTCATGTTTGTACTTTGTCTTGAAAGTAAATTTTCAATTTCTTCAAATTTTTCTCTTTCAAGATAAAATAAAGATAAATCTTCCAGTTCTGTTTTTACTTGTGATAAACCTAATCTATGGGCGATAGGCGCATAGACATCACGGGTTTCTTTAGCTATTTTTTTCTGCTTTTCTGGAGGTTGAAATTGAAGAGTACGCATATTGTGAAGACGATCTGCTAATTTAATAATAATTACGCGAATGTCTTTAGCCATTGCAATGAAAATTTTCCTGTGGCTTTCAGCTTCAAAATCAACATTGTGATAATCAGATAATCTTGTCACTTTGGTGACACCTTGAACAAGGTAACAGACTTCTTTCCCAAATTTTTCTGTAATTTCTTCTTCGGTTGTATCAGTATCTTCAATAGTGTCATGAAGTAATCCAGCGATAATTGTCGTTGGACCAGTATTCAATTCAGAAAGAATTCTGGCAACACCTAATAGATGGACAATGTATGGATCACCAGATTTCCGGACCTGATTCTTGTGTTTTTCACTAGCAAAAAGATACGCTTGATAAATTTTATCAAGTTCTTCTGGATTATGAATGTATTTTGAATAAACGTTTTTCACGTCATCAAAAGTATAAATAGTATTCTTTATTTCCATACACAACCAACTTAATCTATTAAAAAATTAGAAATTATATTTTATCAAGCTTTCGTAAGGAATGGTTTTTTCTTCGTTGTTTACAATATCAGTAAGTTCAATTACTGCTAATGCACCAACAGGAATAGCGCCTATATCGCGGCACATTTTTGCAAGAGCTTCAATTGTTCCACCGGTGGCTATTAAATCATCGACAATGAGAACGCGCATACCTTTTTTTATAGCATCATAAGGAATGCATAAAACTTCTTGACCATATTCGATATCAAATTTTATCTGCAAGACTTTTCCAGGAAGCTTCCCTTCCTTTCTGGCCATGACAAAACCTTTGTTTAATTCATAAGCAACTGGTGTACCGAAAAGAAAACCACGAGATTCTGGGCCAATTATAACATCAGGTTCATATTTTTTAGCAGCTTTGGCCAATTCTTTAACAGTATATTTAAAAGCATCCTTATCAGCTAAAAGTGGACTGACATCTTTAAAAGAAATTCCTTCTTTTGGGAAACCTTCAACAACAGCAATATAATCTTTTAAATTCATGTTATACCTCTATTTCTACACGCAACAAAAACGCCTTATTATTTTAGCATATATTAAAAATAAATTCACTCACTTATAAATAAATAAACATTATCACTTTTTTCTTCGAATAAAAAAAGGTTATTTAAAAAACAACTGAATATGTATTACAATTAAATAAGGTGGAATATGAAGTACTATAGCTATAAAAATTTAAAACCAACTGGTTGGTTAGAAAAACAATTAGAAGCACAATATCAAGGCTTATCAGGATATTTATATAAAATGTGGCCTGATATTTATGATTCCAAATGGATTGGTGGAACTAAAGAAGGTTGGGAAAGACTACCTTATTATCTTGATGGATTCATTCCTCTTGTCTATATCTTAGATAAAAATCGGGAAAAGAAAATCATCAAAAGTTATATTGATACAATTTTAAAAAATCAAAAATCTGATGGATGGATTTGTCCTACTGGAGAAGATGAAAGAAAAGATTATGATTTATGGGCATTATTTTTGGTTTTAAAAGTTTTAGTTGTTTATTATGAATATACTGAAGATTCAAGAATTGAAAATGCTGTTTATAAAGCTTTAAATAATTTATATACTCTTTTAAATCAGAAAACTCTTAGTAATTGGGCTAGCAGCCGTTGGTTTGAATGCCTTATTTCAATAGCTTGGCTTTATGAAAGAAAGCCAGAACCATGGTTAATAGAACTCGCTTTTAAATTAAAAGCCCAGGGTTTAGATTATTTAACCTGTTCTAATCTTTGGAAAGAATCAAAAAAAGTATGGTCATATGAAACTCATGTAGTCAATATTTCTATGGCTTTAAAAGCTGAAGCTTTATTTTCGAAACTAACTAAATCTAAACAAAAAGGTGATGCAAAAAAATTATTAAAAGTTTTAGATAAATATAATTCAACTGCCTATGGTCATTTTACTGGTGACGAATGCTTAGGTGGTAACTCTCCAACTAGAGGATCGGAATTATGTGGAATTGCTGAAGCTATGTATAGTTATGAACTTTTATTTTTGATAACCGGTGATACCTTTTACCTAAATAGATTAGATAAGCTTGCTTTTAATGGTTTACCAGCTACCATCTCTTCTTCTATGTGGACTCATCAATATGATCAAATGGTCAATCAAATCGCTTGTACTAAATTTTCAGAAAATCCTTTTGGTACAAATTCCAATGAGTCTAATATTTTTGGATTAGAACCTAATTTTGGTTGCTGTACGGCTAATTTTCATCAAGCTTGGCCTAAATATGCAAGAAGTGTTGCTACTTTTGATGATAATAATATCTATATTTGTTCTCCTGTTCCTTTTTCTATTAAAACAAATGATTTGGAATTAGATGTCATTTCTGAATATCCTTTCCGTCAAAAGGTTATTATAAAAGGAAAAACTTTAACTCCAAGAACTTTAAAAATTCGCATTCCAAAAAATTATAAATTGATTTCTGATTTAAAAGAAAAAAATCACTTTTTATCAATTGATATCGATTTTGATTTCTCTGTTGAATTTCAACTTGTTCCTTTAATTAAACTTGAGAAGAGACCTTCTAATCTCTATTGTTTAAATTATGGATTACTCTTATTTTCTTTACCGATAAATTTTAAAGAGAATATGCTCGAATATACTAAAGATGGAATAGAAAGAAAATATCCTTATTGCGATTATGAGATACTTCCAACTTCATCATGGAATTTCTCCTTTATCAAAAAATCTGATTTTGATGTCGTTGAATGTGATTATGATTTACCATTCGATCGAAAAAATCCACCATTAAAGATTAAAACTAAACTTGCACAAATATCTTGGATTGAATCTTCACCATTTATTCCAAGCGATTCTCCTTCTTCAACACGAATTGACGAAGACGAAGATGTTGAACTACAACCCTATGGTTCTACAACTCTTAGAATGACTGAATTACCTCTAATTAAATAATAGGCACAAATCTATATATAGGTACATATGATAAATGGGTGATAAATCATGTATCCTTATAATTTTAATCCTAATGGGTTCCCTATTTTTACTCCACCAAAAATAAAAACATCAACGAGGCTTTTGACAAAACAAAATCTCGGTGCTGCTAAAAAGTTTTCCTTGTCTTCTCTTATTGACACTTCAAATAAAGCAATCAATGCTTTTAATTCTTTTGTTCCACTTTATCATGAAGTTAAACCGATGATTGAAAATGGAAAAAATGTTGTCGATGGTGTAAAAAAGTTTTTAAATAAAAAGAAACCAGAAGTTAAAACTGTCAAAAAAGAAAAAGAAGTTGTCGATGCAGAAATTGTTTCCGATGAAAATTATAAAACTGAAACAAAAGAACAAACTGCAACTTTTGAAAACCAAACAAAGCCTAATTCTCCTTTTTTTAATTAATTTTTTGCTATACTAAAAGCATGAAAACTTTTCTTCTTAATCCCTATGGCTTTTGTCCCGGCGTCGAAAAAGCTATAAAAATAGCCTGTGAACAAGTTAAAGTAGCTAAAAATAATCAAAAAAATATCTATTTTGAACATCAATTAGTCCATAATGAAGCTGTTGATGAACTTTTGTCTAAATATGGCAATTATAAAATTTATAATGATGAAACTTTAAAAAGTGATGACATCTTTTTAATTTCTGCCCACGGACATAATTATTTTTTGGATGATAAATTAGGAAATCCGCAAATTGAATCAGCATTTTGTTCTTTACTTCAAAATAGATTTATAGTGATAAAAAAAGCTGTTGAAAAAAGGAAAAAAATATATTACTTAGGTGAAATAAATCATCCAGAATCTATTTCTACAATTTCATATATAGAGAAAAAACTTTCTTATAAAGTTCAAATTTTAAAAGATAAAGATGATTTTTTTAGTATTGCAAGAAACAATTTTCTTACCCCAACACTGTTAATAGTTCAATCAACTTATAAAGAACAAATAGAATTTAATGACAAAAATCTTCAAATTATTGGTGCCTGTCCTTTTGTTTATAAAAGACTTGAATTGATTAAAACAATGAAAGATTTCAATACATATATAGTTGTTGGAAGTAAGGCTTCTTCTAATACAAAATCCTTATATAATTTAATTAAGCATCTTTATCCTGATAGTCGTTACTATCTTATCAATTCCAAAGAAGAAATTTCTATAAAAGAATTAAAAGAGCCAATTTTGATTTGTTCTGGCACTTCTGCACTCAAAGATACCATAGACGATATATATAATTTTATAAAAGATTTATAATTTTTCTGCTATAAAAAAACAAATCTGTTTTTCCAGATTTGTTTAATCGTTTCTAAAATCTTTTAAATATTTGGCCCTTGAAGGATGACGCATTTTTTTGATAGCCTTTGCTTCAATTTGACGAATTCTTTCACGGGTGATATTAAATTCTTTACCAACTTCTTCGAGAGTATGGCTTCTGCCATCATCAAGACCATATCTTAAGCGGATTACACGTTCCTCTCTTGGAGTTAATGTTGCTAATACTTCATTAATTCTTTCTTTTAATAATACTCTATTCGCGTATTCTTCTGGAGATAAATTATCTTTATCTTCAATGAAATCACCGATGTGAGAATCCTCTTCTTCACCGACAGGTTTTTCAAGAGATAATGGATCTAAATGAATCTGTTGCATCTCGCGAATTTTATCTGCGGTCATTCCATCTCCCATCTCTTCAGCAATTTCTTCAGGGGTTGGATCACGATTGAGCTTTTGAATCAATAATCTTTTAGCTTTATTCATGCGATTGATACTTTCAACCATATGGACAGGAATACGGATAGTTCTAGCTTGATCAGCCAAAGCACGAGTTATAGCTTGACGAATCCACCAAGTTGAATAGGTAGAAAATTTATAACCTCTTGTATAATCGAATTTTTCGACTGCTTTCATCAAACCTAAATTTCCTTCTTGAATCAAGTCGAGAAGAGGCATGCCTCTATTTGTGAAATGCTTAGCGATTGATACAACCAATTTCAGGTTTCTAACAATAAGTTCTTCACGAGCTTTTTCATCACCATCAAGAATTCTTTTAGCTAATTCTGCTTCATCTTCTTTGGATTTAATAACATCATAAAATCCAAAATCATGCATATATTGCTTAACTGAATCACTTGTTTTAACATCAGTAGCTAAATTATAGTCAATTTCATCTTCATCGAAATCAGAATCTATATCACCTTCTTTTAAATCTTCATAACTATCTTCATCGAGAATATCTTCGCTTTCAAGTATTTCTGCTTCTTTATATTCATCGATAAGGATATTATTATCAGCAAAAAAACTATATAATTCATCGATTTCATTTTCGTCAAGCTTTAAGTGAGAACAATCTTTTTCAACATCGGCTAATTTAATTTTGCCCTCTTTTTTTCCAATTTCAAAATATTTATGCTTAATGCTCTCAAGAGATCTAATCTCCATATTATCTTTGCTTAATTCATCAGCAGTTATAACTTCTTTTTTGTTTTTATTGGTGCTCATATTGCCTTCTTTCTAATTTCAGGTTATTTATAATACCTTTCAATAATCTTTAAAATGTCTTTTGCTTCCACATTTTTTGAAAGAACATTTTTTAATACTTCATATTTATGTTCTAACATTTGACGCAAGCAAGAATCGGCATTATTTAATCCATAACGTCCATATAGCAATTCTTCTTCGGTATATTGTTTTTCTTCACCTGGAATAGCTATTATAATCGGATAGTATTTTTTCTTTTCTTCTATGTATATCTCTTTGATAATTTTATAATTCAATTTTGCCAAAGAGACTCTAACATCTTTATAATTTGATTGTGGTTCAACAATCAATTTCGGTTTGAATTTATTTATATAATCTGTATCAGTAATAATTTTTGTTATAAGCAGTCCGCCCATTCCACAAATTGTAATTACATCAGCCTCAGGTATATTTTTTAATCCATCCGAATAGTATATTTCGATATCTTTTTGAGAATTATATATTTCTTTTTTTAAATTTTCAAAAGGCATAGTTTGCGCTTCTGAAGCGCAGATTACTTGTTCAGGAAACTTTTCTTTTAAATATATAGGCAATTGTCCATGATCAGAGCCGATATCTACTAATTTTTTAAATTCACCGATATTATCTGCGACAGTTTGAAGTCTAATAGATAGTTTCATCACTAATCGCGGAAGTCCTTCAATAATTTAGCTCTAGAAGGATGACGCATTTTTTTAATGGCTTTAGCCTCGATTTGACGTATTCTTTCTCTGGTGACATTAAACTCTTTGCCAACTTCTTCAAGAGTATGGCTCCTGCCATCATCAAGACCATATCTTAAGCGTATTACTTTTTCTTCACGCGGTGTTAATTCCGATAATACTTCGTTAATTCTTTCTTTTAAAAGCATTTTAGAAGCATAATCTTCCGGCGAAAGATTATCTTTGTCTTCGATGAAATCACCAACACGTGAGTCTTCTTCTTCACCTACAGGCTTTTCTAAAGAAAGCGGATCCAAAGACATTTGTTGCATTTCACAAACTTTTTTAGCATCCATGTCGCTTCCCATTTCTTTAGCTATTTCTTCCGGAGTTGGGTCACGATTTAATTTTTGAATTAAAGTGCGCTGAGCCTTAAGCATACGATTAATGTTTTCGACCATGTGAACAGGTATACGAATTGTACGTGATTGATCGGCTAGAGCTCGAGTTATTGCTTGACGAATCCACCATGTTGCATAAGTAGAAAATTTATATCCTCTAGTATAATCGAATTTTTCAACGGCTTTCATCAAACCGATATTTCCTTCTTGTATTAAGTCCAATAATGGTAATCCGTGATTAACAAATTTTTTAGCGATAGAAACAACTAGTTTTAAATTATAGCAAGTTAGCTCATCGCGAGCTGTTTCATCACCAGCTAAAATCCTTTTTGCAAGTTCACCTTCATCTTCCTTGCTATTTAAAACTTTATACGCTCCAATATCATGAAGATATTGTTTAACTGGATCTGAAGTTTTAATATTTGGATCAAAGTAATTCTCTATTAAATCTTCATCAAAATCATCTTCTTCATCGCTTTCTGAGCAATTATCCAACATTGAATTTTCTAAAATTTCTGATTCATCAGAAAGACCAGATTCTTTATATTCATCGATAGCTATGTTGTTATCAGCAAAAAAGCGATATAATTCATCAAATTCACTTTCGGATAAATCCAATGTTGAACACGCTTTTTCAATGTCTGCTAAAGAAACTTTTCCTTCTTTTTTTCCAATTTCATAAAACCGGTGTTTAATATCTTCTAGATTAGCGAGAGTTACATCACTAGATACGATATCGCCAACTGTAAGCTTGGTTTTCTTTTTTGAATCTGCCATTCCTACCTCTTTTCTTTTTATTGTCGAAAAAATTGAACAGCCTCATTTAAAGCAGATGATCATCCGATCTGATTCTTAAAGAATACAAAAAAGCGCCTCTTGAGGTCTTATAAAATTGTAACATATTTTGTCAAATAATGGTAACTTTTTTTCAAAAAAGTACTACTTTTTTTCTTTTTCTTGCAACAATTTAGTCAATTGATTAAATTGTGTTTTAATTTGTATATATTCATTAACAAATTTCTTCAATTGGTTAACATCTGGTTCTTGATAATCATTTTTATCAGAATAATCTTTGAAAACTTGTATAATTTCATCTATTGCTCTATCATTTTTATAAATAGTCTTATATTTATTTTGAAATTCATCCAAAGATGTCAATTCTATGTATGTGGAATTAGGATGTTTATCATAAAATGAAAAAGCAATATTAACAAAACGATTTACAAATTCATAATAAAATGAAGTGTCATTTAAATTTTTGACAATATAATTGCAGGCATCGCGGCTAGATCTGATATAATTAATCAAAAATGATTCTTTTTTTTGTAAAATATTATTCTTAATAATACTTTTTCTTGTATCATATTTTGTAAGGATACTATATATGACATCCGCACAATTCAAATTTTTTGATTTATAATTGGAATATGTACTTTTATTCGTATTATTTTTAGGAGAATATTTTGGTATTTCAGGATAATACTCTTCTTCTGATGGCAAATAGTTTTCATCAGGTGGAATATAGTCAGCCTCGGTATATACGGCATTATCGTATTCTGGAACAAAGTTATCTTCTGAAATTTTTTCTTTATTTTCCTTTAAATATTCTAAAACAGCTTCTTCTTTAAGTTCTAATAAAGGAGATAAATCTTTTAAAATACTTGGCAATATCATTTGGTCAATATTCAGCAAATGTTGTTTAAATGTTTGAACAAAACTTAATTTTTGATCATAAGTATCTAAAAGATTATTATCTTTATAGAATTTAGCAAAATGAATAACTGGTTCTTCTAGATTATTCATTTTTTCAATCAAAGTATTTTCACCTAAGGTATTTAAAATTTCATCAGGATCTTTTCCATCTTTTAATACTCCGACAATCTGATGTTTAATTTTTCTTTTGGCAAGTTCACTGCTGATTTTAATCATTGCTTGTTGCCCAGGATTATCAGAGTCTAAGCTTAAGCAAATATTGACCTTTAAATTATTCAAAAGATTGATTTGATTTTCAGTCAAAGCTGTACCCATAGTTCCAACAGCTGGAAGATTGCATCTAGTTAAAGCTATAACATCCATAAATCCTTCTACAACATAGATTTTATTTAATTTTTGTGCAAGTTCTTTACTTTCGTAGTAATTATATAGCAAATTTCCCTTATGAAAAACTACAGATTCGGGAGAATTGACATATTTGCTTTCATCACTTTTTTTAATTCTTCGTCCAGAAAATCCAACAACTTTTCCATAACTATTTGTAATAGGAAAAATAATTCTTCCAAAAAAGCGATCCTTAAATTGACCACCGCCTAATAAAACCCCACTTTTTTGTAATGTTTCTATAGAATGATTCTTCTTTTCACGCATCATTTTAATTGATAATTCAGGATCTATAGGAGCAAAACCAATACGAAATTTTTTAACAATATCTTCTGGTAAATGTCTTTCTTGAATATATCTTTTTCCATCTATTGCATTAGCTGATGTTAAATATACTTCATAGTATTTAGCCAAATCTTCTAGCGCATTATAAATTGGAGTATTTTTGCTATCGGAAGAAAAATTATCGCCAATTTTAATATCTGTTGGTACACCACAGATATCGCAGGCTTCCTTTACAGCATTTAAATATGGTATTTTTTTATATTTGGAAACAAACGAAAAAGCATCACCTCCAGTATGACAAACAAAACAATTAAAAATTTGCTTGCTTGGTGAAATGGATAGCGAAGGATTAGAATCGTTATGAAAAGGACAAAGGGCAGCGTAGCCGTTGCCCTTTTTTGTAACATCAATATAATGACTTATAACCTTAACAATATCGACTTTTGCCTTTAATGCTTCAAAGTCATATTTCGCCATTTTAAAAACCTAATTTTTTCTCTAAATATTCATGAAGTTCAGAAATTGAAATTCTTGTTTGTTCCATTGTATCACGATCACGGACAGTAACCATTTTATCTTCCAAAGAATCAAAATCAAAAGTTATGCATAATGGTGTGCCGATTGCATCTTGACGACGATATCTCTTACCAATTGAACCTGTCAAATCATAGGTTGCATCATACTTTTTAAGTAAATCTAAATATACTTTATACGCTTCATCATTCAATTGCTTTGATAAAGGCAAAACAGCTAATGAATAAGGAGCAATTCTTGGTGCTAAATGCATAACAATACGAGTGTCTTTATCGAGTTGTTCTTCATCATAAGCATCTGTAAGCATAACAAGAATTAAACGATCAACACCAAATGAAGGTTCTACAACATGTGGAAGATATCTTTCATTAGTTTCTGGATCGAGATATGTTAAATCTTGTTGTGATGCTTCTTGGTGACGTGATAAATCATAATTGGTACGAGAAGCAATACCCATAAGCTCGCCCCAGCCCCAAGGGAAAGCATATTCAATATCTGTTGTTGCTTTAGAATAGAAAGCTAATTCTTCTTTTTCATGATCGCGGTAACGTAAATTCTCTTCTTTGATTCCTAATGATTTGACGAAATTCATGCAGTCGTTTTTATAGTATTCAAACCATTTTTCATCTTCACCAGGTTTAAAGAAAAATTCAATTTCCATCTGTTCAAATTCACGCATTCTATAAGTGAAATTTCCTGGAGTAATTTCGTTTCTAAAAGCCTTACCTATATCACAAATACCTATAGGCAATTTACTTCTAGTAGTGCGCATTACATTTTTAAAGTTGACAAATAAACCTTGAGCTGTTTCTGGTCTAAGATAAACCGTTGATGTTTTTTCTTCGGTTACACCGATAAATGTTTTAAACATCATTTGGAATTGACGAATTGGAGTAAATGTACTCTTACCACATGTTGGGCATGTAATTTCTCCACTGGCAATAACTTCATTCATTTGTTCAGTTGTCATTCCGTCAACATCGAGCTCTGGCTTTTGAGATTTAATTAAATCATCGGCTCTAAAACGAGCATGGCAATATTTGCAATCAATTAATGGATCATGGAAATTATCGACATGTCCTGTTGCTTGCCATACTTTTGGATTCATAATAATTGCTGGATCAATTTCAACATTATATGGATTTTCGCGAACATAATGTTCTCTCCAGACAGTTTTTAAATGATTTTTAACGGCTGTTCCTAATACGCCATAATCCCAAGAATTTGCAAGACCACCATAGATTTCAGATCCAGGAATCATGAATCCTTGTGATTGTAAGTGCGATGTAATTTTTGCAAATGAAAACTTTCCCATATTAATACCTCATAACTACTAAATTATAGCATAATCAACTATAAAAGTTTAAAATTTTAAAAACCAATTTTTAAAGTTATTATAACTTTTTAATTTAATTCCCATCGATGTATATAAATAATCAATTACTTCATCGAAAAGTTCTAACATTTTTCCAAGTGGCGGTTGTCTATTATATAACTGTTCTGGTTTTATTTTCATGGCAGTTTTTAAAATCAACATTTTCATATTGTCAGAAGGGGCAATATATAAATTGTCAGCACAATCATTGCAAATTAAACCACCTTGCTCCATGTCATAATATTTAGTATCTTTTAAAGGATTTCCACAGCATGCGCAGACAAATCCTTTGTTAAAAACACCGATATTTTGAAGTATTTCAAGAAGTACAACAAAATCGGCAAAAACAAAATTTGCTGTTGTAGTATTTTTTGGAAAACTCAAAAGAGCTTCAATGAACTTATCATCGATAAAATCTTCTTCGGTGACAAGATTGGTAATAATTTCTTGAACAATACCTAAAGCTGTCATAAATTTCAAGTCTTCATAGATATCGGTTCTATTTTTCTTTAATTTGACACCTTTAATTTCCGGGTGATCTTTATATCCGCCAATCTCAAGCACAACATCTGAATATATATAAGTTGCAAGATGTAATTTACTTGTTGGTTTCATTGCACCACAAGCTTTAAATGTCAATTTTCTCCCTTCGGAAAGTATGGTTATTATTGCATCTGCATCTTTATAAGCATTAGCGGTAATTACTGTTCCTTCAATATTTGTTAATTCGACAGGCTTTATCATTCTTTATAGCCATACTCTTTCAATCTGCGTTCATCGTTGCGCCATTCAGGAACTACTTTGACAAATAAATGCAATAAACACCCTCTTCCAGTAAACCCTTTAATAGAATTTTCTGCATATTTTCTAATTTTGGTAATCATTTGTCCATTTTTTCCGACAACAATTGCACGCTCGGAAGCCTTTTCAACAATGATATCTGCAGTAATTTCATCTAAATCTTCAGATTTATCAACGTGTAAAATATTAATATGTATTGCGTGTGGAACTTCTTGTCTTAATAAACGCATGCATTTTTCTTTAATAAATTCACTATAAACAAATTCAACAGGTCTATCTAGTAGATAATCTTCCGGAAAATATGGTTCTTCTTCTGGAAGGACACTTTTTATAGCTGGAATAAAAGTTGAAGGAATATCTTTTTCTGTTGCGACAATTGTAATTATTCTTTCATCTGGAACATTTTTAAAATAAGATTTATATAAATTCTTTCTTTCTTCAAAGACAGAAATAGATGGCAATTTATCTATTTTATTCAATACAACAAAAAGAGGCTTTCCTGATTTCACTAAATTATTTATAGTATGTTCATCAGGTTTATGCGAAATGTCAATAACATAAATTACTGCATCAGCATCGGATAAAGCTTCCTTAGCATCCTTTATATAAATTTTTCCAAGTTCACCATGTGGCTTATGAAGTCCCGGAGTATCAACAAAAATGATCTGTGATTCTTCATCGTTATAAATTGCTCTAATATTTTCCCTTGTTGTTTGTGGTTTATCGCTTACAGCAAGTATTTTAATTCCCATAAGACCATTAACAAAAGTCGATTTTCCAGCATTAGCTTCACCTATTAAAGCTACAAATCCTACTTTTTTCATTTTAAATCTTCTCCGGAGAATGCAAATGGTAAAAGTTTTTCAACTGTGGTTTTTTTAATTTTTCCCTTTAAATTATACAAATATACTGGAGTATGATACTCTAGAAGCTCAGCCATTACTTGTCGACAACTGCCACAAGGAGAAACAGGCTCATCAGTATCAGCAATGCATGCCAAAAATTCAGCATCTTCTTTTTTGTAACCTAAAAGCTTAAATTGAAACATAGCTGTTCTTTCGGCACAAATTGAACATCCATAGGCTGAATTTTCTAAATTTGCTCCTTTAATTATTCTTCCATCTTTTGTCAAAATTATTGCTCCAACGGCAAATTTTGAATATGGAGAGTAACTTTTGCTACGAGCATCCAATAATTCTTTTAATATTTCTTGATCAGTCATTGTAGTACTCCTTTATATATTCATTAAATAATTCATCTTGCTTATTAAACATAATTCTAGCTTCTTCTTCATCATTAACATGATCATAGCCTAGTATGTGCAGAAAACCATGAATAAATAAATAAATCATTTCTTCTTGAAAGTCATTTCCTATTTCATCTGCTCTTTTTTTCACTTGGGCAGGACAAATCATGATATCACCTAAGTCAACAAAGAATTCATTTTCTTCTTCAGTTTTATCATCAAGATAAGCAAATGTTATAACATCAGCAACATAATCTTTACCACGGTATGTTTTATTGGTATATAAACTTTCTTCTTCGTCGATTAAACTCAATGAAAGTATATGATAAATAGGTTTGCATAATTTTTTTAATAAGAATTCATATACTTTCTTGAAAATTTCTTCATATTCTGGAAATTTTCCTATTTTGTCTTCAAAATCAAATTCAAATTCCATAAGTGACCTCCGTGGGTCTTTATTCTATTGGTTTATATTTTTTTTGTCAAGGTAAGTACAATAAACTACTTTGTCTTTATCAAAAGATAACTTTTCATAATCTTTAAAATCAACAATTTTCGATAAAGAAAAGTCACCTTTGGAACTTATTTCATCAATCTTAATCAAAGATAAAATTAAAGCTATCAAGTATCCTCCATTAAAAATCAATGTTTCAAAAGATAATTTTTGAGTTTGATAAAGCATAACTAAGACATAAATTAATGCTATAGCAAATGGAACTAAACGCAATAGATAATAGTACCACATATATTTTCCTCCTACCTTTGCCTGTTGTCCATAGATTTTTAACGCTTTTTCTTTATCATATTCTTTAATCAGGTAATGTCTTAATTTCTTTTCTTTTATATCTGCACTAATTTTTAAACAATTTAATTTTTGATTGACAAAGTTTAAAAAGAAATATGTGAATACAAGTATCAAACATATACCACAAAAAAGAAGAAAATTTTCAAAAGAAGCTAAAAGCGACAATATAAAAATAACTTCTAAATGATTTATAAGTGTGGTTAAATTAGAAAAATATTCGTTTTTAATATTGATTAGGTCTTCATAATTTTTTTCATTTTTATAACTCGCTAAATATGGTAGAAGTAATCGTGAATCAATTTTTCTATTAAGAAGTATAATATTTTGTCTTTTTAGAAAAGATATTACAATAGAACAGATCGTCCCTAAAAATAAATAAGTTATATCACCAAAATTTGTTGTTAAACATATTCCTAAAATGAAAATAATCATTTCAAAAATTGATAAAATTGTATATAGTAATATCTCTTTAAATGAAAACAATTTTACTTCAAGATCATTAATATCTTTTTCTATTTTATTTTGTACTTCTAATACTTTACCTGTAAATTCGTTTAAAAATTTTTTCTTATTTATTTTATAAATACCACAAGATGAATCATAAATTTTAAGTTTTCTTTTATTGCCGCTTGCAACTACAAAATGATAAGATTCTTCCCTTTTTAATTGACAAATAAAAGGTCTTTTTATTTCATCTAACCCTTTTTGATCTACTTCATATCCTTTAATGTCTACGCCATATTTTTTCAAACCATTTTGTATAGATAAGAAATTGTTCATTTTTTCTTTTTCAAAATAGGCTGCTTCATATTTACGACTTTTGTACAACAATCTTAATAGAGTACGTGAACTTGCTCGACCACAATCTTTATCAGTGTTTTGATAATTCATTTTTATCACCTCACTAATATAAAAGGTGAAATGATTTTTTTATTGCGATATAGCTATATTTTTTTCAATTG
This sequence comes from Firmicutes bacterium CAG:345, assembly GCA_000433315.1. Lineage (NCBI taxonomy): Bacteria > Bacillati > Bacillota > Firmicutes bacterium CAG:345. Next base: position 47,491 of record FR893384.1, read on the forward strand.
TATAATGAAGTTTCATCATGGCTATAGTATTTTTTTCTTCATATTTTAAAACTAGCCGATCAATTAAGACTGAATTTTTATCTAAAATCATTTGATCAGCAATAGAAAGCAAAGTTTGATAATTAGTTGCAATATCAATATTTTGACATTGTACAACTATTTCTTTCCAACATTTGGCAAATACCTTACCATATGCCTGGGCTTTTTTATCATTCTCATCTATATTACCAGCGATGAGTAATTGTCCTTTTTTTACATAATCTCCCTCTTTTACTAGAGGAATACCATAGGAAAGCTCTAAACGTGTAATTACTCCATCTTCTTTGGCGTAATAATTTTTTTCAAGGTCTGGCAGAATAATAGGCGGTCGATATTTATTAAAACTAACATTTATATCTCCCCCCTTTATCAATAATTCAAAGCTTTCTAATCTTTTGTCAAATTTTTCTAAAATATAATCATTAACTTCTTTCAGTTTTTCCTTAGTTGGAATTTTGGCAAAAGGTTTTATTTCCTGTTCATATAAAACAGTTTTTATCTCTTCTTTTATTGTATTATCATTACCTGTGATATTCAATTTATAAATTCTTGTCATCATAAAATAAAAAAGAGGAAGTATGACAATAATAGCTAATAGTTCACTTTTATGTTTCCCTATTCTTTTAAAAAAATGAATAAAAAAAGGATCTTTTATACAATTTAAATCCGGCATAATTTTCTTTAATTTTTTTTCATCTTTTTTATATGCTTTAAACTGAAATAAATATGGGCTGATTTCTTTAAAATCTTCAACAACTAAATCGTTTTCTCTAATCCTATTTAATATCAATATAGGAGAATAAGATTTGACTTCATAAACAGATTTAAATTTTTTCATTTCTTTTCACCATCATAAAAATTCCTTCAACAGAAATTTCATTCTTAGAAAAATAAGTACATAACAAATTATCACCAAATATTTCTAAAATATAGTTGTTCATAATTACTTCAATAAATTTTGGAGATATTTTTGAAATATCTTTAAATCCAAGAATTGTTAAAGAATTTTTTTCAAATAATATTTTTTCTGTCACATTAAAAAATATGACAGCGTTTATTTTTTATGCTTTGAAAGAAAATAAAACCGGTTCATCAAAACTGATAACTTTAGTTGTTTTAATTCTTCTGACAATTGCTTGATGTGGTTTTGCATAATTACCACTTGATAAAGATACGGAACTTAATAAGTCTTCTTCTCCAGACATTATAACAATTTTTCCATCTTGAGTAGCACTTTTCAAAATCGGTAATAAAATATTATCGAAAATGGATATGTATTTATTAAAGCAGTCGAAATTTTCTATTATTATAACTTTTGAATTTTCAATCTTTTTTTGTAATTCTAATAAATCTTTAACATCTTCTTCATTTTTATCAAGACGAAAATAATTAAGATTCCATGTCGGATCAATGACAACTGTTGTTTTTAAATTTTTTAAAGAAAATGCAATGGCAAAATCACTTAATATCTTTCTATTATCATTTGTTGTTTGTAAATAGAAAATATGAGAGGAAGTATAGTTATCAACTTCTTTAATATTTTGGATTAAAAGTTTTGCTGCTTTTAAAAATTCAGTCTTTGGATTTGTGATTTCTTTATTAAATTTTGTCATTTTAAAAAAGATACTAAAAGCTTCTTCGTATTTATTTTGACCATATTGTAAATAAGGAAGATATTTTATAACATCTTCTTTTTTCGAACAAACTCTATTGATTAAATCAGCATTTTTTAAATCGATGTCATAATAATATCCTCTTCTTTTCCCTTTAGGACAAGAATAGAAGTTTTGGCAATTAATACATGGTTTTTGATCAATTAAAGCTCTATATATCCAAGGTCGCAATGAAGAAAATGAATCATTTTTTAATAAATAACTATATTTTTCTTTAAACTTTGGGTATTCTTCAAATAAATTTGCTATTTTTTCATCTAAAATATCATTAGCGCTTTCATTGTCATCTATTTTATTTTTAAATTTTTGTAAGTCCATATTTCACCTAAAATACTAAATCATCTTCACTTATTTCCGGAAGCGATGTTTCTTCTTGATTATTTTCAGCAAATATATTTTTCTCTTTTTGCTTTAAAGAAGTATCTATATTTTGTAAAGGAACAGTCTTATCATTTTGTTTGTTCTTCATATTTTGAACTTGTTTAAACAAGACCATATAAGCTAAATAACTATCCTTACCTGCCTGATTATAAACCAATGTTCGTGCAATTTTTTTGGCGTAATTTTTAGCAAATACACCATTTGTTGAAGCTAAAGTAAAATCAATTACAACACTGATAACCGAAGGAATTAATTCATAATCCTTCTCCAATTCTTCAATTAAATCATAATCATCTAATTGTGGTTTAACATGAGTTAAATGAAATAAAACTTCTATCGGTGAATAATGGGAAAAAGCTTCAAGTTTTTTAGAAACAACCGTATCGCCAAGATATTTTATATATTTATCTTCTTCTTGATTTACTTCTTTTTTCAATGTTTTATCTATCGAACTACGAACGCTTTTTATGAAGGCTTTTTCAACAAATACACCACGGGATGATATTGAATCCAGATATTTATCCACTAAATTATCCATGCTTAAATGATATAAATCAGCGGTCTCGGCCAAAATTTTAATTGTATTTTCATCGATATTATCAGCATTTCCAAAAGGCTCTTTTTCAGCAAATATTCTTTTAAATTCTTCTAAAGAAAAATATGAATCTTTCATATTTTCACGTGTTTGATATGACTTATTTTCAGTTTCTTTAAAGAATAGCTCATCTTGTACAGAAAAATAATCCTCAAATTTTGCTGATACGTTTTGAAAAGAAGAATCAATTTTTTTTGTGAGACCAAAAATCATTTTCAATTTTCGAAGCTCTAATTCACCACAAGCTTTTTCTAAATTTCCAACTAAAAGGACATCAGAAAAGAATTGTTTAGGATCTTTTGGTTGTTGCAAATCAAAAACATATTCATCCTTATCATTGATATTTTTTTTATAAGTTTTTAATAGTCCAATAGCTTCTAATTTTTCTCTAGCTAAAATAAAATGAAAACCATCTATATTTAAGTTTTTTTTCAAATTATTTAAGGGACCTTGATAATATTCTTTTTCACCTAATAGACTATCAAAAAAAGAATACATTCCAAAAGATTCAAATCCAATTAATGGAAGATATAACATTGCTAAAACTTTTCTATCCGTATTAGATAGAGTATAGTGTCTCCATAGCAAAAAAGTATCATTTTCTTCGATGTTTTTCATTCTTATATTGTAACAAAAATTTGTAGATAATTTAATAGATTGTATTAGATAATCATTTAAATTCCTTGATCAGAGAATCATCGAGTAAATTTCTTAATTCAATTTTTCCATCTTCATATAATTCTATATAAGCATGATATTCATCTTTTGGTAAAGATATCGATCCCGGACTTGCGATAATTTTGCCATCAACTAAAGATAAATTTACTTTATGATAATGACCATAAAGATAAAGATCATAATTTCCTGAAGGAATATTATCTGGACCATAATGATGACCATGATCAGCATGTATAAAATATTTTCCGAATTTAAAATCTATAAAATCATTTATTGGAAAATCAGAAATCATCTGATCAACTTCAGCATCACAATTGCCGCGGACGACAATAATTTTTTCCTTTAAGGAGTTTAAAATACTAGCGCATTCTTTAGGATTATATTCTTCTGGCAAATTATTGCGTGGGCCATGATAATATAAATCACCTAAAATCAGGATTTTTTCATAATCTTTCTCTCTTTTCAATGCCATCTTTAAATATTTACTAGAACCGTGTATATCAGATATAATTAACAATTTTTTCATATTTACCTCAATTTTACCCTATTATTGTAACATTCTTTTTTCAATATTTTCTAATTAATAGCATTTATAAAAAAAGATGCTTAGATAATTTAAATATCTAAACATCTCAATTAAATTGTTTTATTCAGCTTTTTCAGAATCTTTAGTTTCTTTTACTTCTTTAGATTCTTTGTTTTCTTTATTTCCTTTATGATGATCATTGCGGAAATTTTTCTTTGCTGGACGAGGAGCTGGTTCAACATAATCAGCTGGTTTTTCTTCAAATTCACGGTGAGATAAGTCTACTCTACCATTTTCATCAACTTTAGTGACTATGACCTTTAATGTTTGACCTAATTTAACAACATCTTCAGTCTTTTCAACTCTATTCCAAGCTAAACGGGAAATGTGGCACATACCATCGGTGTTGCCAAATAAATTAACAAAGCAACCATATGATTCAATGCGAACAACTTTACCATCGTAGATTTCACCAACTCTAGCAACTTTAGCAATGCTTTCAATCATTCCACAAGCTTTATCGATCATATCTTGATTTGTGTGGTAGACAATTACACGACCATCATCATTAATATCGATCTTGCATTGATCGCATTCTTCTATGATGTTATTGATGACTTTACCTTGAGAACCGATAACTTCTCTGATTTTATCAACAGGAATATTGAATGTCTTCATCTTTAAAGCATAATCAGAAAGTGTATGACGTGGTTCTGGAATAGCTTTTAACATGACATCAAGAATTTCAGCACGGGCTTTATGAGCTCTTGTCAAAGCTTCACGTAAAACTTCTTCAGTAATTCCTTTAATCTTGATATCCATTTGTAAAGCTGTAACACCTTTTGATGTACCAGCAACTTTAAAGTCCATATCACCAAGATGGTCTTCCATACCTTGAATATCAGTTAAAATTGTATATGGATGTTCTCCATCGATAGGACCTGAAGTAATAAGACCCATAGCGATACCAGAAACTGGAGCTTTGATTGGGACACCAGCATCCATAAGTGCCATACAAGATGCGCAGATAGAAGCTTGGGAAGATGAACCATTGGATTCAACAACTTCAGCAACAAGACGAATTGTATATGGGAATTCTTCTTCAGAAGGGATGACATAACTTAAGGCTCTTTCACCTAAAGCACCATGACCGATTTCTCTTCTACCTGGAGTACCCATACGGCCAACTTCACCAACAGAAAATGGTGGGAAGTTATAGTGATGCATAAATCTCTTGCTTTCTTCATCTGTTAAATTATCAATAATTTGAGAATCGGATAAAGCACCTAAAGTACAAGTGGAAATAACTTGAGTTTGACCACGGGTAAACATTGCAGAACCATGTACTCTTGGAAGCAAATGAGTTTGAGCATCAAGAGGTCTAATTTCATCGATTCTACGGCCATCTGGTCTAATCTTATCGACAGTGATGAGTCTTCTAACTTCATCACGGACGACATTTTCCATAATTTCTTTAACTTGAGAAAGAACTAATTTCTTTGTCTTTTCATCCTTATATTCTTTTTCTTCATAAGTAGCAACAATTTCTTCTTCTATTGCATCGATAGTATTTTGTCTTTCGAGTTTATCATGAATAGAAACTGCGGTGATAAGACGTTGTTCGCTGACTTCTTTAACAGCTTTTTCAAGCTCTTCATCAATTTTATAAAGTTTAATTTCACGTTTTTGTTTTCCGCAGGCAGCGATGATATCTTTTTGGAAAGCAATCAATTTTTTAATTGCTTTATGTCCAAACATAATTGCTTGAAGCATATCTTCTTCACTGACTTCTGCTGCACCACTTTCAACCATGTTAATAGCAATTTCTGTACCAGCAACAGCTAAATTGATATCAGAAACAGCTTTTTGATCACGTGTAGGGTTAATGACATATTCACCATTTACACGACCGACATAAACACCGGCAATTGGACCATCAAATGGAATATCAGAAATTCCAAGTGCTAAAGATGAGCCAAACATTGCGGCCATTTCTGGAGTAGCATCTAAATCTACTGACATAACAGTGTTGACAATTTGTACTTCATTGCGGAAACCTTCTGGGAACATAGGTCTAATTGGACGATCGATCAAACGAGCTGTCAAAGTAGCATGTTCACCTGGGCGACCTTCACGGCGTAAAAAGCTTCCAGGTATTTTTCCAATCGCATATTGCTTTTCTTCATAACCAACGGTAAGTGGGAAGAAATCAACCCCTTCCTTTGGATCTTTTGCGGCGCATACTGTGGAGAGCACAACTGTATCATCATATCTAATCAAGCAAGCGCCAGCTGCTTGTTTAGCAATCTCTCCGATTTCAACTTGAAGGTGTCTGCCTTCAAATTCCATTTCGAATACTCTTTTCATTCTTTACCTTTCATTAAACAATCTTATTCTATCACAATTAAATTCAATTCATATAGTTTTTGTTATTTATTTTTTCATGTTATTTTATTTCATCCAAAAACTATGACTAAAATTTATGTTTGATAATCATTGTTTCAGGTAAATTTTTATCCGATTTGAAATAGATAAACAGACCTATCTAGTCTTTCTCTTTTCGCTCCTATTACAAAAGATACTCCGGATAAATAATCTATAACTCTTAACTGTGAATCAATTTCTAACGATGTTAAATTGACTATTATCGACCGCCCTTCTAAAAGTATTCTGGCCATTTTATTCACTTCTGAGGAAGAACGTGGAAATAAGACTACCGGTGATTTATAGTCTTCTTCAACTGCTATTTCTTTTTTCATCATTTCCTCCATAAGTAAAATATTTTCTCAAACTCTTTAGAGCACTTTTTTCAATTCTTGAAACCTGGGCTTGAGAAATGTCCAAATCTTTTGCTACTTCCATCTGCGTCATATCTTGATAATATCTTTTATCGATAATTTCTTTTTCTAGACAATCTAAATTCTCTATTCCTTCTTTTAAAGAAATCATATCCCGATAATTGGCAACATAATCTTTGTCACTTGGAATTACATCTGAAAGTATCATATCTTCATCGCTATTTATCGGATCATCTAAACTGAGTGTTGGAGAAAGACTATCTAGCGCTTCTTTTATTTCATAACCTTTAGCATCTAGAGTCTTTTCTAGATATTCTATCGATGGCAATATTCCATTTTTTTGTAAATAATCATCTTGTATTGCAATGACATTATAGGCAAGATCTTTAATTTTTCTTGAGACTTTAACTATATTTTGACATTCTCTTATATATCTTCTTACTTCTCCTTTGATCATGGGAACTGCGTAAGTTGAAAACATAACTGTTCTATTTAGATCAAAATTATTGATTGCCTTTATCAACCCTAAAACTCCATTAGAAAACATATCATCCATATTATCCTTATTGTTTTTAAATTCTTGTATGCATGATAAAACTAATTTTAAATTATTGATTACAATATCATCAATTGGTATTTTTCCTTCTTTATATTCTTTTATTGCGTTTAAAGTCTTTTCGCTCGACCAACTTTTTAATGATCCAGTATTTAATCCTGTAATATTTACTTTATATTCTGACACTTTTTCCCTCTCGGGAATCAGTATGTGTCAAACTTGAAATTTCAAGCGCATTTTCTTTAAAATTCTTTTTTCTAATCTTGAAATATAACTTTGGGAAATTCCTAAAATTTCTGCTGTCTCTTTTTGTGTTTGTTCTTCATAACCATTTAGACCATAGCGCATATAAATTATTGTTTTTTCTCTATCATTTAAATCCTCTATAGCTTCATAAAGTATTTCTTTTTCATAATCTTTTTCAATTTTATCAGTGATTGAATCTTCATTTGAAGCAATAACATCTTCTAGTAATAATTCATTTCCTTCACTATCTGAATTCAGTGGAACATCAAATGATATTTCATTTTTTCTCTTTTGATTTTTTCTTAAAAACATCAATATTTCATTATCAATACAGCGTGAAGCATAAGTGGCTAATTTTATATTTTTATCATATCTAAATGTTTTTATTGCTTTAAAAAGCCCTAATAAACCTATTGAGACAAGATCTTCCAAAGTTGCATATTCAGTTTCATATTTTTTAGCTACGTATATAACAAGTCTCATATTGTGTTCGATGAGTTTATTTCGCGCTTCTAAGCTATTTTCTTCATCATATTTTTTTACCCAGTACTCTTCCTCTTCAGTTGATAGCGGAGCTAAAAGATTCTCGCTTCCACTCAAATAATAGCATTTTCCTTTAAACTTTCTTCTAGCATATAAAAGCCTAATCCACATTCTTAAATTCATATTATCTCCTCAACATGGCATTATATAAACAATCGCATCCATAGAAATTAGCTTCTTTTTTTACAACAAAGGCCAAAGCAAAATAACTTTGTTTTTTTATTCCGCTTGTCACCATAACCCTATATACTTTTTCTGGAAAATAGGGTAAAGCCATATCTACATTCACCTGTATTTCATCTTTTTCAGAAAATTTCATCGTTCCTTTTTTTATAAAAATTACTGGATTTTTCTTAATGCATAATGTGTTACCAGAATCGAAATAAGCCTTTACCACTCGGTCTTCTGCACCTGAAGAAATAAGGACATCAATTTTATAATCTCTAAGTAGATAAAGTTTATCTGCAATCAAGGAACTAATTTTAATAAAAGCATAAAATATCGGTTGCAACAAAACAATTATTCCTCCTTTCATATCAATAATGACAATATTTAAATTTCGAAAGCTTAAAAATGATTTAAAAAATAGTAGTTCAAGAGAAATTTCTAAACCAATATAAGCATAGTATATTGCTATTCTGCTTATCATCTTTTTCTTAAAAAAGATAAAAAACATTATTACATCGTAAAGAATTACTAAAATTATGCCGATCCAAGTATTTAAGTATATCGCTAAAACTCTAAAACTTAAAATAATGGTAAGTATGATCTTTTTCTTTAAATTTTCTTTTTCTAAAAAAATATTTTCCAAAAGAAAAAAGTATCCAATACCCTGAAGAATTTGGTTTAAAATCATCAAATCGATATAAGCTTTCATGGTTAAAAGTTTATATCTAGTAAAAGGATACTTTTGTCGAATTTTTATAAATGCTCGATATCAGTTTCAACCGACTCTTCTTCAGAATCAGATTCTTCCTTATCTTCTGCTGAAGATATATTATTTTGCTGAGAATTTTGCTTTTTTCTTAAATTTTCCAAGAAATCCGGAAGAATATTTTTTTCGTCATCAACATGTGGATTTATAACAGGTGTATTAGTCTTCTTTTCGACTGTCTTACTATTATCTAACTGCGATCTTGTTGTGACTAAGCTTGGTTTAGTTTCATCATATTCAGCATCGAAATCTGTGGCGATGACCGAAACAAGCATTGAATCTTTCAACTGAGGATTTTGTTGAACTCCGAAAATAATATTGATATTATTGCCGGCTGCTTCACGAATATATTCTACAGCTTCACTAGCATCATTTAATGTTACACCAGGGCCACCTGAAATATTGATTATTGCAGTATGAGCCCCACGGATTGAAGCTTCTAATAACGGGGATGAAAAAGCATTTGTTGCTGCCTCAATAGATTTCTTTTCCCCTTCACCCATACCGAAACCTATCATAGCCATTCCTTTATTTGCTAAGGTGTTTTTTATATCAGCGAAGTCAAGATTGATAATACCAGGTAAAATGATGAGATCAGTAATGGTTTTAACACATTGACCGAGGACGCGATCACTTTCTGAGAAGGCATCGCTAAAAGGACGATCACCATTAGAGTTCATCAAAGAGTTATTCGAAATTATGATGATAGAATCAGCATTTTGTTTTAAGTCATTAATTCCTTCAATGGCTTTAACCTTACGGCTTTGACCTTCGAAATCAAATGGTCTTGTAACAATTGCTAGTGTTAAAGCACCAGCTTCGCGAGCAACTTTAGCTACAATTGGTGCAGCACCTGTTCCTGTTCCACCACCCATTCCTGCGGCGATAAAAACCATATTGGCACCTGAGACAATTTCTTTAATATCATCGATAGAATCCAAAGCGGCTTCTTTGCCTACCGATGGATTTCCACCAGCACCAAGACCTCGAGTGGTATTCTTTCCAAGAACTAAGCGATGTTCACAAGGAGAAGTTGATAAAGCTTGAGCATCGGTATTAAATACCCAATAACTGATGCTCTCACTTTTGTCTTCAAGCATTTTATTAACAGCATTGCTGCCGGCTCCACCAACGCCAATTACAACTATCTTGGCATAGCTTTCAAATGGATCAAATTCAAAATCATTCATATAAGTCCCTCATTATAATTCATCGTCATTAATTTTTTTCAAATCAATTTTTTCACCAACTCTGGTCATAGTAAAATCTTTTTTATTTTCTTTTATATAATTTTCAGAATAAATACTTAAATGCATCAAGGCAGCGACTAAGTTGCTGTAAGCCTTATTCCTCGCTCCAAAAAATTCAGGGGTATATAGGCTAACACCAATTTGGAAAGCCGAAGAAATATAAGTCTCAATTCCAAATAAATTAGAGCCCCCACCGGTTAAGAATATCGGATAAAATTCTGGAATATCAAATTCTAAAACGTATTTACGCATAAAATCGATGAGAGTATTTAAGGATTCAATCAATGTATCTTTAATATCTTGAACTTTAAATCCTTCTTCAAAAGTAAATTCAATATCAGGATTATCAGAAAGTCCATAGACTTTTTTTAGATAATCAGCTCTATCATAGCTGAGGTGGAATTTATTCATCAAGGCATGAGTTAAATCTTCACTGCCATAATTTAATACTTGGCTTTTTACAAGTCTTCCGCCACTTGCTAAGCCAAATGTTGTTAGTCCTGCACCAAAATCTAAGAAAAGAAATTTATCAGGAATATTATAAGAAGAAAGCAAAGATACTAAGCATACAGGAGCAAATAAAGTTCTTGAAACGTTGAAACCTGCATCTTTTATTGCTCCAACCATTGTTTCATAGTATTTTTGTTCACAATAATAGACATTAGCGCTGATATTTATAGTATTTGAATAAATATCATCTTTAAAAAATCTTGTCTGAACATTGTTATCATAAGCATATCTATACGGAACAACATCGATCATTTTTTCATCTTTTCCCATATCTAATTTTTTAAGTAAAATAGATATAGCGTTTGAAACATCGAATTTTTTTACGCTTCCATCTTTTGAAACAGTGTTGGTATGTCCTTCTTCACTAGCAATTTTTAGTTCTAGAGGAGGAATCACTAAAACTAAATCTTGTATTTTTCTATTTAAACTATGAGAAGCTGAATTGATAACCTCTTTGATAGCTTCGCTCATCTGCTCTTTATCTGCTATCTGCCCTTTATTCAAATGAGAATAGGTAGATTCTAAAGCATGTAAAACATAGACAATATTTTTATGAACGTAACCGACTATCAATTTCACTCCGCTTTCTGTCATCTCAATTATATCCATGGTATTTGTATCCATAATTATTCTCCATCAGTATTTCGATAAATTGGTACTATCTTTATTATTTTATCATTAATTTGCTCTTCAATCATAGTGCTTATTAATGAATTTGCATTATTTATAACAGCATCAATTGCCCCGTTGAATTCTCTTTCTTTTAAAAAGTTATCAATCTTATCAGTACTAAGCTTAAATAAAATATAAGAATCTTGTCCAAAACTATCTCTAATCTTATCATTTGTAACATATATTCCTAAAGTATTTTCTGAAAATCTTTTAACATATGTTAAAGAAACAATAATATTTGGGGTTATATTTAAAAATAATTGCGGATCCTTTTCAGCACTAAAAGTATAATTATCTTCAATAAATGTTGGAATATTATATAGATAATCTTCTTTTAAGTATGAGCCTATCTTATCAGGTATATTTGAAGGCATTCTATCGCCATTAGCTAAATAAACAATATCATTTCTTTTCAATACAGGTAAAATATCTTTATAATTAACTTCTAAAGAAAACATTTTTGCTCGGCAATGAAAATCACTGATGAGGGAATATACATTATTTCCCTTACTTTTTTCAATCAACATTTCATATTCATTTTCATCAAAAAAAGGCAAGTAAGCTTTTCCACTTGGCAAACGCAAATTTAAATGTTCAGTCATATAGGCATTGTCATAATAATGTTCACCTTTTATCGTCACACTTTTAACAGTAGATAAAGGAGAAATAAAATAGGCAAGAATAAGAACTATATATAGAATTACAAAAGAAGCCATCATTGTTAAAGAATATTTGCGGCGACGATATTTTCTTAAAGATTTATCTTTGATCGTATTTGTTTTCATATATTTAAATATTACTACTTTTTCATTCTGTTTTAAAGTTGCAAAAGATATTAAAATAATTTATATTTTTTTAATTCTTCACGAACTTATTATACTATTTTCATTTACTATAAGTGTAAATAATATACGCTATATAAATAATTTCGTATTCTCCGCTCAATGTTTTTAAGCTTTTTGTCTCAAAACGAATATCTTTTATTCTATCAGCAGTCAAAAGAAGGAGGAATTTATTTAATTCTTCTTGCATGTCTTCTTTAGAATATTCATAAAAAATTTCAATTTGGTAGTACATAAAAAGCACCTTATTTTACTAAGGTGCTAAGCATTTTTTTGTCTTATTTTGCAACGATATTGATAATTTTTGGAAGGACAACAATTGTTTTAACAATATTTTTTCCTTCGATATTTTTCTTGACATTATCCAATTCTAAAGCAGCGCTTAAAGCCTGTTCTTTATCGACATTAGCATCGAGAGTAAGAGTTCCCTTTAGCTTACCATTGACTTGAACAGCAACTGTAATTGTATCTTGTGCAAGATGTTTTTCTTCATATTCTGGCCATTTGACAAAGTCTAATCTTTCCTTATGTCCTAATAATTCATAAAGTTCATTAGCAACATGAGGACAAAATGGAGATAACATAACCAGGAAATTTTCCATCATTTTTCGATTGATTTTTTCTGCTTTATATATAGCATTGATAAAAATCATCATTTGACTTATCGCTGTATTGAAATGCAAAGTTTCAATATCATCAGTAACTTTCTTTACTGTTTTATGATATATTCCGTTCAATTCAGGAACATCTTCATCGGTATATTTTGAAAGATATAATTCTTCTGTGTAAAGGCGATAAATTCTTTCGATAAATCTTCTAGCGCCGTTAACGCCTTCATCAGACCAAGGTAAACTCTGGTCGATTGGTCCTTTAAACATTTCATATAAACGAAGAGCATCAGCGCCATATTGAGCAATGGTATCATCAGGATTGACGACGTTTCCACGACTCTTTGACATCTTTTCTCCATCGCTTCCTAAAATCATACCTTGATGTTTTAAAGCTTGGAATGGTTCATCGCTTGATAAAACACCGATATCTTTTAAGAACTTATGCCAGAAACGAGCGTAGAGCAAATGCAAAACTGCATGTTCAGCTCCACCGATATATAAATCTACTGGTAACCAGTGATCTAATAATTTCTTATCGCCCAATGCCTCACTATTATGTGGGTCAATATAACGAATATAATACCATGATGAACCAGCCCATTGTGGCATTGTATTTGTTTCTCTTTCACCTTTTTTTCCATTATATGTAACATAGACAAATTCTTTACTCTTTGATAATGGTGTGGTGATTCCTTTTTGCGGTTTATAGTCATCAAGCTCTGGCAAAACCAGTGGTAAATTTTCTTCTGGAACCAATGTTCCATCTTCCAATTTGATAATTGGAATAGGTTCACCCCAATATCTTTGTCTTGAAAACAACCAGTCACGAAGTTTATAATTAACTTTTTCGTGGCCGAGATGAAGTTCTTCTAAACGTTCGGTTATTACTTTTTTAGCTTCAGCGATATTCAAGCCATCGGCATATTCAGAATTAATGTGTTTTCCATCATCTTCATAGGCTTTTTCACTGACATCACAATCGATGATTTTTTTAATAGGTAAGTTATGTTTTTTAGCAAAATCATAATCTCTTTGATCATGGGCCGGAACAGCCATAACTGCACCAGTGCCGTAATTTGCTAGAACATAATCCCCAATATAGACAGGAATATGTTCACCATTAATAGGATTAATAGCATAGCTTCCTGTAAATACACCAGTTTTTTCTTTATTTAATTCTGTACGTTCAAGATCGCTTTTGGAAGCGCAAGAAGAAATATAATCTTCAACATCTTTTCTATATTCGAAAGTAGTAATCTCTTTTACAAGTGGATGTTCAGGAGCTAAAACGCAATATGAGCACCCAAATAAGGTATCAACTCTTGTTGTATAGACAACAAATTTTTGATTTTGAGCTCCAACCATTTTAAATGTAACTTCAACACCATGGGATTCACCAATCCAGTTTCTCTGCATTTCCAAAGTTGAAGCTGGCCAATTGATAGTGTCTAATCCTTTCAAAAGTTTATCAGCATAAGCGGTAATCTTTAAGTTCCATTGTTCCATATTCATGCGGACAACTGGAAAGCCACCTCTTTCACTTTTACCATCGATAACTTCTTCATTGGCTAAAACTGTTCCAAGTTCTGGACAATAGTTGACTGGTTTATTGGCTTTATAAGCTAAGCCATTTTTAAAAAGTTGAACAAAAATCCATTGTGTCCATTTATAAAATTCTGGATCACTGGTTTTTATTTCTTTGCTCCAGTCATAAGAAAAACCACATTTTTTTAATTGGCGACGGAAATTTGCAATATTATTATCAGTAAATTCACCTGGGTGCTTATTATTCTTTATTGCAAATTGTTCAGCGGGAAGACCGAATGAATCAAATCCGATCGGATGCAAGACATTAAATCCACAACTTCTTTTATAACGAGCCATAACATCGCTCGCTGTATATCCTTCAACATGGCCGACATGAAGACCTTGAGCTGATGGATATGGAAACATATCTAATACATAATATTTTGGCTTAGAAAAATCATGGGTGTCACAGAAGAATGTATTTTCTTCTTCCCAAATCTTTTGCCATTTTGCTTCTATTTCATGTGGATTATAAGGCATAATTTTTCCTCCTTGAACATTCTTATAATTTATACTTTTTACAAGTGAAAGTCAATTTAATATAAATTTTTATAAACTTTTTTGATGTTTTTTTGCTTTGATTTTTCTGCTATTTTTTCTCTTATTTTTTCATCAAATTTTCCAATCGATTTTTTCTTTGAATTTTCCGTTCATTTTTAAGCGAATTTTTCGCTGCATTTTTTCAAAATTTTAAATCTACAAAAAAACTATATATAATCGAGATTTTTTTGAGATTTTCTATCGCATTTTTTCATCTGATTTTTTCGACGAAAAAAATTGTTGAAAAAACCATTGATTTTTGAGAACTTTTCCTATAATATTTTATCTTGTTTAAAGGGGGTCCAATAAAATGGAAAAAACTAGTCCGCTTATTGAACTGCGCGGTGTTTCGAAAAGTTTCGACACCACCCAAGTTTTACACAACGTTGATCTGACTATCAACAGAAACGAATTCGTGTGTCTCTTGGGACCTTCGGGTTGCGGTAAAACCACAACTTTACGTATCATCGGAGGCTTTGAAAGTCCATCGGAAGGTAAAGTTCTATTCGATGGAGTCGACGTAACGTCACTTCCACCACACAAAAGAGAGACAAATACTGTCTTTCAAAATTATGCTTTATTTCCTCACCTTGATGTTTACGATAACATCGCATTTGGTCTTCGGATCAAAAAAGTAAGTTGGGTGAAAAAATCAACTTTGCAAAAAGCTGATGATTCTTCTGACTTATCCCAAAATGGTAGCGGTAATTCTACCAAGTCAAATTTCTTCAGAAGATTTTTAGATAAAGTCTTCCCTTATAAAAGAGTTGTCACCAAAGTCAGCAAAGAAGAAATTGATCATCGAGTTAAAGAAGTTATTAAACTCGTTAATCTCGAAGGTTATGAATACCGCAATGTCGAACACCTTTCCGGTGGTCAAAGACAAAGAGTAGCTATTGCCAGAGCTATCATCAATAGACCTAAAGTCTTACTTCTCGATGAGTCTTTATCCGCTTTGGATTTAAAGCTCCGCAAAGATATGCAATATGAATTAAAAGAACTTCAAAGAAATACTGGTATCACTTTTATCTTTGTCACTCATGACCAAGAAGAAGCTTTGACAATGGCTGATAAAATTGTCGTTATGAAAAATGGTGAAATCGAACAAATCGGTACCGCCGATGAAATATATAATGATCCTATCGATAGATATGTTGCCAATTTTATCGGAGATAGTAATTTGTTCTCCGGTGTTGTTGTCGATAGAAATCATGTCTTGCTCGATGGGAAAGAATTTTCATGCGATGAGACACTTATTGAACCTAATACTCAAGTTGACCTTCTCTTGCGTCCAGAAGATTTAGATATCGTCGAACCAGAAAAAGGCAAACTTACTGGTGTCGTCAATGAAATATTCTTCAAGGGTGTTTTCTATGAAGTTGATGTCATCCAAGATGAAACTGGTCGTTTGATTACAATTCATACAACCGATTATATTCCGCCGCAAAAACATGTAGGTATCTCTTTTGAAAACGAAGATATCCATGTCATGGAGATTATGTAAAAATGGCCTTCCGCAATTCGAATATCCGACGCGATAAGGTTCAATTCAAAGTTAAATTTTCCTTTTTCTCTTCTCTTTCTTTTCCGTTCTTGCTCATCTTGTTCTTCTTGGTTGTCCTTCCTTTCTTTTTTATCGCTTTCTATTCTTTTGTCAATGTTAGAAACAATAACATCTATTTAACAATCGATAACTTTGCTAGGTTTTTATCTACACCTGGCTTTTATAAGGTTCTTGGACGTAGCTTATGGTATGCAGTTATCTGTACAGTTATCTGCATAATCCTCGCCTATCCTTTTGCTTATTTTATGTCAAAATGCGGTGATAGAATGCGCAATGTTATGAATATGCTCATCACCTTACCTATGTGGACCAACTTGCTTTTAAGAGTTGTCGCTTGGAAACAAATCCTTGATGAAGGTGGATTATTTTCAACAATTTTAAATTTGCTAGGCTTTGGAGAACATACACTTCTCGGTACAGACTTTGCAGTAATTCTTGTCATGGTCTATGTTTATTTGCCTTTCATGATCTTGCCTATCTATAATCAACTTTTAAAAATTCATAAAAACTTAAAAGAAGCCAGTATGGACTTAGGCGCCAGTTCTTTTAAAACATTTTTTAAAATCATATTTCCACTTTCCATGCCTGGTGTAATCTCCGGTTTCACCATGGTTTTCTTACCAGCCGCCACTTCATTAATCGTGCCTCGATATATGTCAAATGGTGATCCTTCTTTCACTTTCATCGGTCCGATGATTGAAAGTTTCTTCATCAATGCCAATAATCGCTATGCAGGAAGTGCCATCGCTGTTATTTTAGCCATCGTCATCGTCGTCTCCACATATATCATCAATAAAGCTGATAGAACAGTTGTTAAAGATCGTTTGCCTAAACCAGCAAAAACTGTCAATCCTATCGCTACCGATGAAGAAAGGGCCGCTTATGAAAAGAAGAACTAAAAAACGTTTCCCTTTATTCTATTATTTCTACATTCCTCTAATTCTTTTATTCTTTTATGCTCCAATTATTATTATCATCATATTTTCTTTCAATGAAGAAACAAGTTTAACACGTTGGACTAATTTTTCCTTAGTATGGTATAAAGAACTTTTCCAAAACAGAATGATTATGGATGCCGTTCAAACCACACTTACCGTCGCAATATTAGCCACTGTCATCTCGACAATTATCGGTACTCTTGGCGCAATTGGTATTGCAAATTTTAAAAAGAAAAGAACAATAAACACAATACTAAGCATCAATAATCTTCCTCTTGTTACCCCAGATATTGTCACTGCCATCTCCCTCTCAGTTTTATTCTCCGGTATTCAATTACCATTAGGATATGGAACAATGCTTCTTGCCCATATAGCTTTCTGTACTCCTTATGTCATCATTTCTGTTTATCCCCGCTTTATTCATATGGATAAAAATACAATTGAGGCAGCAATGGACTTAGGAGCAACTCATTGGACGGCACTTACAAAAGTCATCATCCCTGAGTTATTACCATCTATTTTAAGTGGTGCCATTATGGCTTTCACCATGAGTTTCGATGATTTCATCATCTCTTACTTTGTCGGGGGAAACACATTAAATATTTCTACATATATTTATGCTGCTTTCCGCAAACCAAATCCAATGGTAAATGCTTTGATGACAATTATCTTCTTAGTACTAGCGGTTCTTGTCTTTATCTCTGTCACTTTACGTTTTAGAAGCGAAAAACACAACGACAAAAAAATTACAAAGAAGGCAACAATATGAAAAAAAGAAATTTATTGTTTTTAGCTCTACCTATTTTGAGCTTACTTCCAACAACAAGTTGTGCTACATATAGCCTTGTTGTCTTCAACTGGGGGGAATATATCGACATGGATAGAGTTCGTCAATTTGAAGATGAACACAATTGCCGTATCAATTATATAACCGCTGATTCCAATGAAAATCTATTATCCAAATTAGATACAACATATTTTGATATTTGCTTTCCTTCTGAATATGCAATTGAAGAATTAGCAAAAAAAGATATGATTCGTCCTATCGATTATTCTCGTATTCCAAATCTCAACATCGAAGAAGATTTAGTTCCTTCTTTAAAAAGTGCTCTTGATAATTTAAAACAGGACACCTTAGGAAAAGAAGGATTCGATCTATTAAAATACGCAATTCCTTATACATGGGGATTAATCGGGTTATTATACGATACTACAAAAATTTCTCCTGAAGAAATTGAAGCTGATGGTTGGGAAGCTCTTAGAAAAACAAAAAATGCCGATGGAACCGACCGTAAAGTTGTCATGTACGACACAGCAAGAGATGTTTTATCTGTTGCTCTTGTTGCCCAAGGAAAAGATTTTGTTGAAGTATCTGATGAAGATCTAGAACTTGGTGTTAACTGGTTAAAAGGACAAACTAAAACCATCAATACACTAGCATATAAGACAGAAGAAATCCTCGATGATATGCCAAATAAAAAATATGATATTTGCTTTACATATATCGGTGATGCTATCTATTCTATGACAAGTGTTTTAGATGATGAAGGCGAAAATGATTATGAGCATTATGCTTTCTATATTCCAGAATCAATCGGTCCAACAAGAAGCGATATCTATGTCGATGCTATGTGCATGGCAAAGAATAGTAAGAACGAAGAATTAGCCTATGAATTTTTAAACTTCATGAACGAACATGATGTCTTATATGATAATTCCATCTATACAGGTTATACATCTCCTATTCAAACTATCTATGATGAAATAACTTCAGAATATAGTGAATACGAAGAAGGACCTGGTTCTTTCTATGATGTAGCTGATACATATCGTATCGTCGCTACCGATAAAGATAGATTCTATCGCTACGATACAGAATTAAAAACCAAGCTTGAAGAAGCTTGGATCGATGTCAAATTTGACCTTTAATTTCTCTGCTATGCCTTATGGTATAGCAGATTTTTGTTTATAATGAAAAAAATATGAATATCAATATATTACGCTGTAAATGCATATTTTGTATACATATATATTGAATAAAAACTACTTAGATAATAGTTCAATGAATTAACTAATCTTTAATGATTATTTTTTCATGACTATCCAGGCACATAAAAACTCCTAATATTCTTTAGAAAAATTAGGAGTAAAATTTAAACCAATATTATTTTATCAATTTATTTTTCTCAAAAAAAGAAGCTAAGAGAACTTAGCTTCTAAGCATTAAAATGAATTGTTAAAAATTTCCAATAGTTGTTGTACCAACATCAGTAACAACGAAATGAATCTTTTGATCTTCACGAAGATTCAAAGTGAAATTATATTCATCTCCTTCTTTATAAAACTCAATATTTAAGAGCATAAATCTCAACATTGTTTCATTGAGCATATTGAAAACAGTATACATAAACTCTGTATCATCGATGATATATTTATCACCATCTTTGCGAACTTCGAATGTATATGGATCCCAAGAAGTATCGCTAAATGAAGAAACTATTTCATAAATATCTTTATAAGTTTCTGATTGATAAGTATATTTATCGCCAACAAGATATTCTTCACGGAGTTCATCATAAGCTAAAGTGTGAACACCATCGCTTTGATTGACAAAGCCTAGATCTGATTCATCTCTACTTGAAGTGCTGTAGAAAGCATTATTTGTAAAATATGAATCAGTTGTATAATTGCTCCAACTATCCTTGGTGTATTCGCTTCTTACATGAAGTGTATAGTTTTTAGCTCTTTTTATTTCTCCAAGATAATCGTAAAAAACATCATTAGCATCAATTCTATGTTTGCCGTATAATGTTCCATCATCCAATGCCTGTTGAATCTCTAAAGCTAATTTTGTTGTTCCAACATCAAATAATTCAGCAATAGTTGTGCCTCGTCCACTTGTTTTTTCATTGAAGACAATATGTATTTCTGGTCTTCCATTTTCATTAACTTGAAGATTGATTTCATCAACATCGGTCAAATTCATTCCCGAATAAGTACTATCTGGATCATATCCAATAACTTCAAAAATCTTTCTAGCCTCATAGCCAACTAGATCTTTAAGAATATAAATACCATTATTTTCAGTATATAAATCTTCATCAAAAGAGACACTTGCTAAACTGGTTAAAGATGGATAGATATCTTGTAATGGTTCGTCTGTTTCATCATCGATATAATAATATCCACCACTGACATTACCAGTAGAAGATACTGTCACTGTATAAACACCATAATCATCTTTAATAAATCCATTAATTTTTAAATCACCGATAAATTGATAATAGAAAGCATCTTCCAAAAAGAATTGTTGGCTATTACCACCGTAATCAACAACATTGAATGTATAATTTTTTACTTCGGCAGCGGTTTTAAATAAATCAAGAGCTGATTCCGTAACTGGAATTGGTGTTGTGGAAGATGAAGAAGAACTACTGCTAGAACCAGAAGTAGTTGAACTTGAACTAGTTGAGCTAGCAGTAGAAACAGGAGTCGAACTAGCAGAAGAACTACTGCTAGTAAGATTTGAATTACATGCCGTAAGAACCAAGGCAAAAGCAAGAATTGGTAAAATACTTTTTTTCATCTTATAAAACCTCTTTAGTCAAACGGTAAGTGACTGTATATTCACCATCATCATCTGTTAGATCATTAAATGATGAATATAAAGTTAAACAATCAGGTGTATATATTTCAATAACTAATTTATTGACGTAACTTGTACTTGGTTCAGTGCTGACAATGGTGAGTTTACCATTAGCTATTGTATAATAGAAATCAAATTTAGAGAAAACACGGCTATTTGGTTTATAAATTGTATAAACACCAGCATAACCTTTTCCTTCAACATAATCAGAAGTAAATTGACATCTGACAGTATAGTTATAATAATCTTCATTTATAGCACCAACATAATCGCCATCAATAAGTATTTGTTGAATTTCTTTAGCGGATAATGCCTTCATTATCTTGATAGTTATCTCTTTTCGAAGTTCAGGATTAGATCTTGATTGAATGATGATTGTGACATCTTTTTCTTTGACATCCATATCTTCCATTCCATAAAGAACATAATAGGAAGAAGTTCTTTGAACAAGACGAGCATATTTTTCATCGCCTTCTTTTAAAGTGACATCGAAATCTTCAAGAGCACCATAAGGATCTGCAGAAATAAAGATAGATTGTGAATCAGTATTCTTCATTGAAGATGGTAATGTGCTGACAACAATATCATTTGCAGCAGGAATATTAACTTTTAAAGTAACTTTAAGTTCAGCGAAAATACTGCGGAAATAAATTTCTGCTTCACCTTCACCAACAGCATTTAAAGCAAAATGGTTTTCAGAAACAGAAAGTACTTCTTCATTTGAAGAGATCATCGCGTAGATTGGATCAATAAATAAATTAGCTTGACTTGGATTAGAAGATTCAACAACATAAACTATTGTATCGCCTCTATCAAATGTTGTAAGAGGATTTTTTCTTTCAGTATCTGTGGATTTATAGAAAGATAAAGTGAAATCCTTGAAATAGAATTTAGCTGGATCAACTTTATCTTCTCTAGTATCTTCAAGTCTAGCAGCATTATTGACATTAGCTTCAAATCTATTAAAGGAAACAGCCTGAACTTGATCATTTACCGGTTGATAATTTTCATCAAGATCATCATAGTTATAAGTTGAATTATCATAAACTACACTCTTATAATTATCGCCATCGAAGTTGATAGTTAAACGATAATAAGTTTTTGTCGTATAATTGCTTGTAGTATAGTTGAAATAAACATAATCGTCACCAACTTCAACATCAACTTTATAATTAGCATAGATAGTATCAAAGAAAGCTGAATCCAAATATTCAGTTATTCCATAAGTATATTTTGAAGAATAAGTATGAGCGTAAAAAGCAGGAAGAGTTGATTGATATAAAGCATCAGAATATACAATATCGGAAGTAAAAGTCGTGCCGCCTTCTTCAACTAAATTGTTATATGAGCTGTTTGTTACCTTGCCATCTTTATCGTATTTAACTTCATAATAACGGCTGGAATCCATTCCATGATATTCTTTATAAGTTTCACCAGTAAATGTAGTTATTTCATTATAAATATGGTCATCATAGACATCATAATCATTGCGGAATGTGACAGGTTCAGTTGTAGTGTACTTAGTACTAACTTTTATTGAGCCACTTTTTACTGCATATTGTTCATTTTTTCTAGCAGAATTTAAACTGGCGGTCGCTTTATCATTTTTTACTTCATTTTCATCGCTGGTAACTTTCAATGATAAACGAATTGGATTGACCAAAGTATTATCCGTAGAAGAAATAGTAATAGTAATGCTTTTATAGGTAGCAGCAACACCAGTAATGGTTTGATTTGCGCTATCTACTTTAATACAGGATGGATCAGAGCTTCTAAAGTTCAAATTCTTTAAAGTTGTGTCAGCAGGATAGAAAGTAACATCAACTTTCAATGTTTCGTTTTCACCGATGACAGTTCTAGCAAAATCGGTAGAAATAGCAGTTGGTGCAACTTCGGTTGTCGCTTCTTTAACTTCAACAGCGATAGAAGCGCTTTTGCCATTAGTCGAAGTAATAACAATTGTTGTTTTTCCTTCTTTTAAACCGACAACATTAAGAGTTTGTTCATCCAAAGAAATAATCTTATCATCATAGGAAAAACTTACACTTTTATCTGTGGCATTATTTGGCAAAACTTCATAGCCAAAACTGACACTTTCACCAACTTCAAGACTCAATGTATCAGTTGTAACAGTGATATTCTCAACTTCCACAACCGGAGTTGTAGAAGAGCTAGAAGAAGATGAAGGACTTGTATTTGAAGAAGAACTGGATGAGGTACTAGAAATTACTAAATTGGAAGAAGATGAAGGACTTGAAGAACTTGTATTTGAATTCTCTTTATTACATGAAGTAAGCCCTAGTATTGAAACTAGGGCTAAAAGAGAAACTAAACTTTTTTTATTCATTATTTTAGCCTCACTTTATTTTGTATTTTTATAAAACTGTAACTGTAATTGTAACGGCTTGAGCTGGCATAGAGAACGACCAGTAGTCACCTTTATAACTAAATGCATCTTCTTTTAAAACTGTACCATCAGCAGCAACAGCTTTAAATGTATAAGTTTTAGAGCCATCGACATCATCTGTTTTCTTTAAGTATGCAGTGATCTTGACACCTTCAGCAAATGATTTATCTTCTTTAAATATTGAAGTATCTGTATCGCTTGGATAGCCCCAACCACTATAGTTACCTACAAGAACAACATATTCACAACCTTCACCTAAATGTACTCCAAATAATGGAATAGGTGTAGGTGTAACAGTAACTGTAACTTTGCTATCAACCATTGTGAATTGTAATAATCCACTAGCTGTTACTGTGAAGGCGACATCTTCCCCATCCGCATTGGTAACTTTAAAGCTATTTGAATCAAGCTTATAAGTACTCTTAGCATCGGCAGTTAATGTTAAATCAACATTAATATTATGACCGACATAGCACTTTGTTAAATCGGTAATTTTATCGCCGGAATCTTTATCTTTAATTACCATATCGCTAGTAAATAAAGAAGATTCAGAAAGTTTTACTTCAACTTCATTATGGGCTTGTTCAACTAAAGTAAGTTTTAATGTACTATCTGCACTTCCAACAACAAATGTTGTCTTATATTCTCTCCAATAAGATGAAGTAAGTTCAAATTCAAGATCAGCACCGGCTAAAGTTCCTTTATCGATTGCATGACCATTAGGAAGTCTAACTATAAGAGTATATTCTCCACCTTCATTTAAATTGGAAAAATCTGTAACTTCAGTACCATATTTATCAGTGACAGATTTATAAGTAATCTTTTCATCAAGATCCAATGTTAAAGCATGAGTTGGAACAGTAGTAGTTTCAACTGTGATGACAACATCAGCATTTGGCATTGTGAATGAATAGGAAGAAGCTCCACTTACAACTAAAGCTTCATCGGAAGAAGAAATTTTAACAGCAGTAACTTTATATCCAGCATTTTCTTTGACATCAAAGGAAATCAATGTACCTTCAAGAGCACTTGTTGTATAAAGTTTAGAAAGGACAAAGCCTTCACCTTCGGTATAGGTTACAGAATGATATTGTTGAATTTCAAATGTTACTTTAAATGATGTAGCATCGGTATCTTCAGGTACGGCAAATTCAAATTTTCCACTGCTACCTTTTGTTGCTGCAACACCATTGACTAATACTGACTTAATAGCATAACCGGTTATAGCAACTGGTGTAACAACTAATGTTCTGCCAGGAAGAACAGATTCAGTAGGTGTATCACTTCCCCAATATGAAATAGATTTTAAAGCTAATGAACAAGATTCAACAAATTCATTTTCTTCAACTTCAACTGGAATAGCCTTGTAGAGGTTCAATGTGACGATAATGTTTTCTTTTGGCATCTTCTTCAAAGTTAAAACACCACTTGAATAAGTATAACCATCATCACTCCATGTATCCAAAGTCTTTCCACTTTCAGTTTCAACACTTTTAACACCATCGAAGACATAACCTTCAGCACCTTTAATAGTAAATGTTGCCTTATCTCCTGGGGTGACTTCAGTATTGCCGGTAATAACAGCATTTTCACCATTGACAAAAGTGACATTCTTTACGCCGACTTCTTCAGCTTCAACTTTAAGTTCAACAACGACTTTACCCTTATCAGAGAACATATAGCAAGAAACATTATAAATATCTTCGTAACTATAGGATGAATAAATTGACATTGCGCTGCTGCTACCCTGTTCATTTATACTGATTTTATTTACTAAAACACCTTTTTTCTTAATAAGGGCAAAACCAGCTTGAGAATAGTTTTGTGGATCGTAATAACCACCATTTTCAATACCATAAATAGTATATAAATCGGATTGTTCAAATAATATTTGTACTGAATTTTCAGCATCAACACCAACTTGTTTCATAAGGTGTGTTGCGACAATTTCAGCATCTTCATCAGGCATGACGAAACTGCCTTTATATAAATTAGCTGTATTTTCATCAGCAGTTAATTTAATCAATTCTCCATTGACATAAATAGCACCATCAATCTTATAGCTGCTTTGGCTCTTGAACTTAAGTTCAACATTGACTGTTTCACCAGCAAGAACTTCAGCACCTTCAGCAACACCCGTAAAGGATTCAATTAAAGACGATGATAAAGTGACCTTATTTACTCTATGAGTTTCAACAACTTTTTCACTTGTAACATTTAAGCTAACAACACCTTCTGGCATCACGAATGAATAGGATAAGCCTTCAGTGATTGGAGTTAAGCTTAAAGCACCATCATTAGCTACTATATCTAATAATATATATTTTTCTTCGAAGCTTAATTCAACGACAACAGTTTGACCAGCAACAGCTTCTGTTACTTCGTTTCCTTCAACTTTCAATGAAACAGCTGATACATGATCATCTTTAGCTACGTTAATAGCATATGGAACTATCTTATCAGCAAGAACAGTTTGAATACTGACTTCACCATCAGGCATAACAAATGTATATGTTCCTTCGTTTTCGCCAACTTCGACGGAAGTTTCTCCAGCTAAAACTGTTACAGAAACTAATTCTTTCTTTTCATTTGTAACTTCAATAGTAAATGTGACAACTTCACCTTCAACTGCACTAACTTTATCAGCATGGATAACTGATCCAGCTTCAGCTGCGAAATTTACAGCATGAGGTTGTTTAACAATAATTGAAGTAGAAGAACTTGAAGATGGAGTAGAAGGTGTAGAAGAAGAGGATGAACTAGAGCTTGATGAAGAACTAGAACTCGAAGATGAGGAAGAAGTAGTACTTGAAGAACTACTACTGCTAGAAGAGTTAGTAGAATTAGTACTAGAACTTGAAGAAGTAGATGAACTTGAAGAAGTAGATGGTGTTAAAGAAGAAGATGGAGTAGAAGATGATGTAGGGTTTGTTTGACAACTAACTAATCCTATAAGCAAAAGAGTAGAAAGTAACAAACAACGTTTACTTTGTTTTTTCATTTTAATGTTTCTCCTGTTTTTTTTGTGTTATAGTGATGTAGTTTTTTCTTGTCAACAATTTTTTTCTTATCTTTTTTATTTAAAAATAACTATTTTTTTATAATTATTTGTTTGTTTTTTTATATATTTAAAAATTTATTATTTTTTTAAAATTTACAATTAAAAATTAGTCGAGATGAAAGCGGTTACTACTTGTCAAAAAATTATGCAATTTTAAAATATACTAATAATAATGTTACGAGATGAAAAAAAGCTTGTTTTATAGTAGAATATTCAAATATTGATGGAGGTAAATATGCTTAAACGTTTCGTCTCTTATTATAAACCACATCTCAAGATGTTCACTCTTGATATGTTAGCTTCTCTTTTAATATCTTTAATTGCAATGTGCTATCCAATTTTAACTAGAAAAGTTTTTTCTACTTATGTTCCTGAAAAAGATATTAATATGATAATAATTTTTGCAGCTATTTTAGTTGGCCTATATATAATCAGAATGTTTTTAAAATATTTCGTTCAGTATTATGGACATGTTATTGGTGTTAAAATGCAAGCTCAAATGCGAAAGGATATGTTTACTCATCTGGAGAAACTTCCCTATTCATATTACGATGAACATGAAACTGGAAAAATAATGTCAAGGATGACAAATGATTTGCAAAATGTCAGTGAGCTCGCTCATCATGGCCCTGAAAACTTCTTTATATGCGGTGTCATGATCATCGGTTCTTTTGCCTATTTATTGACTATCAATTGGATTTTAGCTTTGATCATCTTTGCCTGTGTTCCTTTTATGGTTGCAATCTCTTTGTTCACTAGAAAAAGAATGCGCAATGCTTTTACTGAAACACGCAAAAGTATCGCTGGTATCAATGCATCTTTAGAGTCTAGTATATCTGGTATCCGCATTACAAAAGCTTTTGCAAATCAAGATATTGAGGATAAAAAATTTGACATAAGCAATAAAGAATATGTAAAAAATAGATCTATAGCATATAAAGCGATGGGAATATTTTCTTCTTCTACCAATTTTGTCATGGATTTATTCAACGTTGCTTGTATTGTTGGAGGTGGTATAATCGCTATTACTACTGAAGCTTTTTCTACCGCTGATTACACTGCTTTTGTTGTTTCCGTCTCTTTGTTTATTTCTCCTTTGACAACTTTAATCAATTTTGTTGAGCAATATCAAGATGGTGTTACCGGATTTAAAAGATTCCTCGATGTCATGGATGAAAAAGTAGAATATGAAAAACCTAATGCTATAAAAAATATTACATTAGCTGGAAACATTGATTTTAATCATGTATTCTTCAATTATGAAACAAAAGACCATATTTTAAATGATGTTTCATTTTCTATTAAAAAAGGTGAGACCATCGCCCTTGTTGGAGCATCTGGTGGAGGAAAAACAACCATTTGCCATCTTATACCTAATTTTTATCAACCGACTTCAGGCACAATAAAAATCGATGGAATAAATATTTCAGATATTTCTTTAAATGCTCTTCGAAAAAATATCGGTTTTGTTCAGCAAGATGTATTTTTATTCACTGGATCAATTAAAGACAACATTCAATATGGTAAACCTGATGCCACCGATAAAGATATTATTTCCGCCAGTAAAAAAGCCAATATCTATGATTTCATCATGTCACTTCCAAACAAATTCGATACACAAATCGGCGAAAGAGGTGTCAAACTTTCAGGTGGTCAAAAACAAAGAATTTCTATCGCTAGAGTTTTTTTAAAGAATCCTTCTATTCTAATTTTAGATGAAGCAACTTCTGCCTTAGATAATGCAACTGAAATATTGATTCAACAAGCTTTGAACAAATTATCTTATGGCCGCACCACACTTGTTGTTGCTCATCGTCTTTCTACCATAAAAAATGCTGATAGAATACTTGTAGTTGAAGGTGGTAAAATAATAGAAGAAGGAACTCACTCAGTTCTTCTTTCTCAAAATGGCGAATACGCTAAACTCTATAATCTACAATTTCGCAATAATTAAATAGGGAGATAAACATGAAAAAAGCTCACGTTTTATTTTTTGATCTTGATGGAACACTATTAGATACTGTTGCTGATCTTGGTGCAGCTGTTAATACAATCTTGGAAAAATATAATTATCCTACTCATGAACTTTCTGAATATGTCAATTTCATCGGTCAAGGTTCTATGTATCTTATAAGAAAAGCTAGTGGCGAAAAAGACGAAGAGAAAATCAAAATCCTCTATAAAGAATATTTAGCTAATCTTTTGGATAATCTTTATAATAGAACAAATAGCTATCCATATATCGCTTCAGCTTTAGAAAAATTTTCAATATCAGGATATGAATTATTTGTTTTTACCAATAAACCGCAAAAAGCAGCCGAAAATTTGATGAAATATTTTTTTAAAAATGTAAAATTTAAAGCAGTAATTGGCCAAGGAGAAAAAAAGTTTCCACCCAAACCTGATCCAACTGGTCTTCTTGAAACTTTAAAAGAATACGAAATAGATCCTCAAGATGTCATTTATTTTGGGGATTCCAATTATGATATGTTGGTAGCAAAAAAATGTAATATTCCTTATCGAATAGGTTGTCTTTATGGCTATCAAAATGAAGAGTTGCTCATTGAAGGTGGAGCAACAGATATCATTCCTTCCGGTCGCTATTTTTTCAAAATAGTCAATAAATATGGTTTTTCCAAATCAATATCCATATCGATATTATTTAATTTGTTAGAACTATTTCTCATCGGAATTTTCATCTTTATGGCCCTGACTTCTTCAAAATCTAATATTAGTTATATTCTTTATGCTTTGGCTTTTTTAACCGGTGGTTATGTCTTAGTCACAGATGCTTTAACATTTACTGATGTTCATTTTTTAGAACCTAATCTGCTTTTTTGTTTTACATCAGTCTTTATTTCTTCTGCTTTATATATCTACTTATTTTCCAATGCTTTTTTTAATTTCTCTTGGAATGCCGTCAATATTATCTTTTTCCTTTGTTCAATTATCTTCACAATAATTTTTATTCTTTCTTTTTATGCCTTAGTTAAAAATGGTATAAATGATATCGCACGTGCTAAAAAAAGAAAAGAAAACCTCAATAAATCAGTCAACAAGCTTTAATATTAAAATTACTTCTAAGAAAATTTAATGCTATAATATTTTTTATGAATCGTGAAATAAAAAAAGAAATGGTTATTTCCGGTGGCAAACTCGCCCTAGGATATATCGGATTATTAACAGGAATTATCGGGATAGTTTTATTAATTCCTTTATTTGTCAGTATTTCTCTTCCTCTTGAAAGAAAATATTGGTGGAATTTTTTTGCGCCAGCAATAATAATGATAATCTGTGGATTTTCTACTTTCTTGGGGCTTCTTTATAAAAAAGAACATGGGCAATTATCCAATAGACAATCCTCATTTATTGTCTTGACTTCGTGGATTATTTCTATACTTGGTACCGCTGTTCCTTTTTGGTCTTCTGGACTTTTAAATTTTCATCAATCCATTTTTGAAGTCAGTTCTGGATGGACAACAACAGGAATGTCAGTTCTCGATGTTGAACAAGGGAATATCTATTCTTTTTTGACTCTAAGAGCTCTCTGTATGCTTTTTGGTGGAATAGGTATTATTCTCGTCATGATTTCAGTATTCTCTGATAGATATGGTTTAAGATTATATTCAGCCGAAGGTCATGGTGATAGTTTTCTTCCTAATCTATTGAGATCAGCTAGATTAATGTTTGCAATATACATCGGATTGATCACAGTTGGAATTATTTCCTATATGATTTTCGGCATGTCATTTTTTGATGCTTTTGTCCATTCAATTACCGCTGTAGCTACTGGAGGATTCTCTAATTACAATGATTCTATCGCTCATTTTTCCATAGAAAATGGCTATAACATCATTCAAGTATGTGGAATACAAGTTACCAGTATTATCTTGATGTTTTCCGGTTCTATTTCTTTCATCTCCTTCGCTTTTCTTTTAAGGGGAGACTTTAAAACTTTTTTTAAAAACTTTGAAAATCACGCTGAACTTGTCATTCTTGTCATCGTTATTCCACTCATTTTAATTCTATCAATAACTTCAAATACTGTTACAAGCAACAATGCTTTGATGTATTCAGTATTTTTCACAATTTCTGCAATGTCTACAACTGGTTTCCAAATTATGTCGATCGATATAAATACTTTAAATCCAGCTATTTGCTTTATTTTTATCCTTATTATGTTGATCGGTTGTCAATCGAGTTCTACTTGTGGCGGTATCAAAGTTGGAAGGATTTCTCTGCTTTATCACTCCTTGGTCATCAAGCTTAGAAATTCGGCAAATAATCTTAATATCAAGCGTGCTGATTATGTCAATGTCTACGGCAAAGATATGTTTTTAGATGAAGCCTTGCTTCATGACAACAATATTTTTATTCTTACTTATTTAGGAATATATTTAGCTGGTGCTTTCTTATTTACTCTCGGTGGCAGCAGTCTTAATCAATCTTTATTTGAATCTGCCAGCATGATATCAACCATAGGTTTTTCAACGGGAATGGTCAATTTAAGTTCTCCAACTTACTATTATTATGTCGGTGCTAGCTTGATGATCTTCGGTCGTTTTGAATTATTCATGGTCATTTATGGTATAATTTATATATTCTCTATTCCTTTCAACAAAATCAAATTATTGCTCTCACGGAGGAAATAAATCATGTTAAAAAAGAAAAATATCGTTGTTATCGGTTGCTCCAACATGGGAGCTTATATCGCTAGCCGCCTATCAGAATTAGGAAATAATGTCACAATCATCGATAAAAATAAAAATTCTTTCAGAATTTTAGATGAATCATATACCGGATTTAAACTCGAAGGAAATGGTATGGATCGTGATTTTTTAGTAAAAAATCATGTAGACCAAGCCGATATTGTTCTAGTAGCAACGGAAGATGATAATACAAATTCTTGCATCGCGCAAATTGTCAAGGTCATCTACAATGTCCCAATTGTTATAACTCGTATCTACGATATCGATAAAACCATTGTTTTAGAAGGAACCGGAGTAAGAATAATCTATCCTTCTATTCTCGTTTCCAATGAATTTTTCACTTTGGTTAAAGAGGAAGAAGATAAAAAAATTAAGGAGAGCAAAAAAAAATGAATATAGTTATTGCTGGAGGTCAAACTAAAGCTGACTTCCTCATTTCAATGTTTAAAAAAGGAAAGCATAACCTTGTTGTCATCAACGATGATGAGGATTACGCTGATTTTTTGAGTAAAAAACATCATATCAATGTCATTGTTGCCGATGCTTCCTCAGGAATTGTTTTAAAACAAGCCAATATTGAAAATTTCGATATTATGGTCGCTGTAACTCCAAGCGATGCAGCAAATCTTGCCATTTGTCAGCTTTCTAAAAAAATGCTCCATATCAAAAAGACTGTAGCGGCAGTCAACGACCCCAAAAACGTTGATGCCTTCACAAAGTTAGGAGTAGATACAACAATCAGCGCTACTTATTTAATTTCCAAATATATCGAAAAAGCTTCGATATTAGAAAATATGACCAGAACCATCGTATCAGAATACGATAGTTTAGCTATCACTTCAATCATCATTCAAGAGAATAGTATGATGGCAGGAAGAACTCTTAGTCAAATTAAACTTCCTAATGGTATTTCTTTAGGAGCTATCATGCGTGGCAATGATGTAATAGTCCCTAATGGTCAAACAACTATCTACCCCAATGATAAAATCCTTATCATCACTCCAAGCAATTTACAAGAAAAAGCTATTGAGCTTATCAATTCAAAGAAATAATTATTAAATATGTATTTACTATCAGCAACTGGTATATTAAAAGAATTTCAAGGTGAACCATTGACTTCTCCTCTAACTTTTAATATTGACGAAAATGAAAAAATTGCCCTCATCGGCAGCAATGGATGTGGAAAATCCACGCTTATTAAAATGCTTATCGGAGAATTAGAACCTGATAAAGGTCACGTAACTTTAAGCAAAAACTGCACTATCGGTTACCTTTCTCAAAGCGTCATATCCGATTTATCCCATACTTTATATGAAGAAGCAGAAGAAGTTTTTAAGCCTTTAATGGAAGAAGAAAAATTTCTAGAAGATCTCTGTGAAAAAATTGCCGAAGATCCTTCAAATACCGAACTTCTTGATACTTACTCTCACCGCGAACCGCTTTTCAGAGAAAAAGATGGTTATAACTTCCGCTATAAAATTCGCTTGATTTTAAACTATTTTAAATTCAAAGAAGAAGATTATAATCGACCTATCACTTCTTTTTCCGGCGGAGAAAGAATGAAAATAGCTTTTGCTAAACTGCTTTTATTGAATCCTTCTCTTTTAATTCTCGATGAACCGACAAACCATTTGGATATTTCGACCATCGAATGGCTAGAAGAATATTTAAAAAGCTATAAAGGAGCCATTCTTTTTGTCTCTCACGATCGTTACTTCATCAATTCTTTAGCCACAAGAGTTCTCGAAATTGAAAAAGGTAAATTAGAATCTTATTCAGGTAACTATGATAAATATGCTGCTGAAAAAAAAGTTAGGTATGAATCACAATTAAAGCTATACCTAAAGGAAGAAAAACAAAAACAAAAACTTGAATGGTTCATTAAATTTTATATGCCAAAACCACGCTTTGTTTCTCGTGCTCATGACCGTGAAAAAAAACTTGCCAGATTAGAAAAAACAAGAGTTGAAAAACCTACTGAAGTTAAAAATAAAGTTCATATCGATTTTCAAGGAAAGCTCAGAGTAGGAAAAAGAGTATTTGAAACAAAAGAACTCGCTGTCGGCTATGATAAACCTCTTATTTCTGATATCGAATTTTCATTTTTCGGTGGTGATAAACTTGCAATTATGGGCGATAATGGCTCAGGAAAAACTACTTTTATCAAAACACTTTTAGGAAAGATAAAACCTTACTCCGGAAAAATTTGTTTCTACGATAATTTCAATATCGGTTACTTACCTCAAGATGGACTTTTAATCCGCAGCAATAAAACTGTCCTTGATTATTTCCGTGATCTTTTCCCTCTTTTGACCCTTCAAGAGGTCTACAATACTTTAGGCGCATTTGATTTCTCCCGCGAAGATGATGAAAAAATAGTTGATAATCTTTCCGGTGGTGAAAAAATGCGTCTAGTATTATCGACACTGGTTGAACAAAAATATGACATTTTAGTTCTCGACGAACCGACAAACCATCTCGATATGATGACTAAAGAAGAACTGATTGAAGCCATTGGAAAATATAAAGGGTCCATCATAATCATTTCTCACGATCGTTCATTTGTCGATAACCTTTGTAATTGTCTGCTTTATTTTGAAAACAATAAAGCTTATTATTATCAAGGCGATTATTCGCATTTCAAAGTTGTAATGCTCGATGATATCCTCCAAGAAAAGCTCGATATCGAAAAAGCTCGTTTGGAAGAAGAAAGAAAACAAGATACCTTATATCATCTCGAACTTGAAAAAGCTCGTGTTAAATTCAAAGATGATAAACCATTAAAACCTCGTCCAAAACTAGCAAAAAATAAAATCGAAGAAAAAATGGCTCGACTTGAAAGGCTTATCGGAGAAGATGAAGTTAAGCTAGATGACCCAGAATACTATTGGGATCAATCAAAGCTCAACGCCTTACAAGAGGAGCTTGATAATTACAATAAAGAATACGAAGAATTGATGGAAATGCTTTCTTTATATGACCAGTAAAAACTGGTCATTTTTAATTTCTTCGCAAATTTAGAAAACAGTTCAATACACTTAAACTACTTGAAGAAGTAACAAATATATCGACAACAAACATCGCTGTAAATAAAACTGCTAATATCCAAATAACTGGCGAAGTTTCTTTTCCTTTTCCAGATACTAAGCGCATCACTGCATAAAATATCAATCCCAAGGCGATACCATTGGTAATTGAATAAGTTAATAAAATCATGATAAATGTTATAAAACAAGCCATGACATCAATTTTGTTATCCCAATTTATCTTACGTAGATTAGAAAACATCAAAGCCCCAACTGAAACTAAAGCCATCGATGTACATGGAGTATACACTGTTCCATTGACGTTGATTCCGGCAAAAACATTAAAAACTGGAAATATAGCTAAACTTAAAAAGAATAATAAACCTGTAGTTATTGCAGCGATACCAGTTCTGGCACCACTTTCAACACCAACTGTTGATTCAGCAAATGATGTGACAGGCGAAGTACCAAAGATACCAGAAATAATTCCCCCTGTTGCATCAGCCATCATTACTCTAGTACCAACTTTAACTTTTCCTGTTTCTTTATCAATTGCACCTATCGGTTCACTTATTGCAATAAGTGTTGCCGAAGTATCAAAAAGATGAACCATAACAAAAGAAAATACGACACCATAAGTTTGCGGCTTTGTTAAAATAGTCGGTATAGCTAAAATACTCTTTCCAAAAACATCTTTTATATCACCAATAGATCCAGTATCACCTGAAAAACTAGGCATATTGGGAACATTAAAAGCCCCTAATATCAAACCGATTGCAGCCACAACAAACATCGATATCAAAATCGCGAAAGTGTTGATGTATTTATTTTTTACCACCATCAAAGCAAACGCTAAAATTATTCCAAATAACGCCAATAAAACATAGGCATTTCCATTCGCTGGATTTAAGTTACCTAAAGACACAAAAGTTGAACCATTAGCTTGAATAATTCCGCCCATTTTAAGTCCTACAAAGCAGATGAAAGCGCCTAACCCAGCCGAAATAGTATATTTTAAAGATTGTGGAATAGCATCAATTATTATTCTCCGAATTGGGGTAACTGTAAAAATAAAAAATATTATTCCGGAAAGAATGACAACAGCTAGACCTTCTTGCCAAGTATAACCAAGTTGTCCACATACTGTAAAAGCCAAATAAGCATTCATTCCCATACCAGCAGATAACGCTACAGGATAATTGCCTACAATTCCCATAATAAGACAACAAATTCCAGAACAAATTGCGGTTGCAGCAAAAACTGCTCCAGAAGAAATACCAGTTGAACTAATAATCGAAGTATTAACTGGAAGAATATAAAGCATTGCAAAAAATACTAAAACTCCGCCGAGAATCTCTTTAAAAACTGTCGATCCTCTTTCCTGCAGTTTAAAATAATTATTCAATACCTTGCCTATTTTTTTCATGTTCCCCTCTTTTCCTTATTAAGTATAAATTATCAAAAAAGATATAACAAGAAATTTTTTAAAAAATAGACAATTTCATATATTTTTCAAAATATTTCATTTTTTCATATTTTTTCAGCAGTAGATATTTATTGTCCTTTTCATTTATTAAACTTTTTAATATAATAGCATCAAGGAGATTCCCAATGAAATTTATAAAAGGTTTAATCAAATTTATTCTCGGATTACTTATCATAGGCGGCGGAACTTATGTTTTTGTCAGAGTAAAATATGGTATCGATCCAATCAATACAATCAATCAACTTTCTCAATTAAATGAAAAAGTCGATGAAAAAAAGTTAGCACCAGATCCATTCGATGAAAATGATCTGACTGGCGCTATGACTTCACTTAATAATTCCGTTCCAAATTTAGTATCATACGATGAACAAAATGGCTACTCATTCAACTATAGTATCGATAAAAGATTTGTAGCAACATATCAAATTACCGATAAAGAACTTGGGGCTTTAGCTGATACATTGCTTAAAACTCAAGCAAAAGATGGTATAAAAATCGGCGATACACTTGTTCCTATTTCACTTATCGACTTCTCTTTTTCACCAAACATAATCAGTGGAGAAACAATAACTACTTTCTCAGTATTAGTTAAGATTTCTCTTGATCCATTTATAGCAAAGATGAGCTCCTTCCCTCTCAATATGTTAAGAAATAAAGTTCCTGAAAATTTATATGTCAATTCAATATTTGATGTAACAAAAACTGATGACAGCTTTGGATATAATGTTAATCACAATACTCTCAAACTCAACTACTTAACCTCCGCCGATTCCGAAGATTTCATCAATACATTAAATGCCTTATTATCAATTGGTACAGCTGAATCATTGAATATGACCATCGGTTCTAAAATTATGGATTTATTAATCGGTACACAATTCGACCCTGGTCTAATATATAATCTTTCCTATCTTGGAGCAACAACATACGAATTCAGTTATACAAACAATCAAAATTTATTGACAGTAAAATAAAATGGAAGCTGACCGCTTCCATTTTTTAAACTATTACTTTAAAATATAAAATCGCTGTTCCAATAATTAAGACAAAGGCAATAAAAACCATACATGTATCAATTATTGCCATTATAGTTTTCTTTCTTTTTCGTATGCAATCAATTAAATAATAAACACCTAAAACAATTCCAGGAATTGAAACAACAAAAATAACTATCGGCATGACGATAAAAAACATATTAGTATTAAAACGCAAATTAATATTAGCATTAAAAAGTAAGAACCCAAAAATATAAAAAGTGTTCATAAATATTAATATGGCATATATAAATGTTGTTGCTTTATCTAATTTATCGATTTCTTCCATAACTATCTACCTTTTGCATTGTACTACATTTTCCTCCCTTTTGTCTAATTTTCAAAAAAATAAAATGCAAATTCTTTTATTTTCTAAATGTTTCTATTTTTTGTAAAAACTTGTCGAAATTATAAAGAAACACGTTATTTTCAAGTAACAGAAAGCCTTAAAGATGACAAAATATGTGAAAGGAAAATTTCACCTTTTTATTTAACTAACGATTTTTATGAAAAACAATTATCACAACAGACAAAACATATGCGACAAATATAAAAGGTATAAAAATTGTAATTTTAATTGACTTTTTATTATCTTAAATAAAAAATTAAATAATAAAAATCCTAGAAAAATTGTTTCCAATTCTAGGACTTCTTTATTTACTTTCAATTAAAAACTAGCCTTTCGGCTAGTTAGATTTATCTATCTGATTATAAATTATATATTTATTCAGTTAAAGCTGCTGCTTCACCAACTGTAAAATTAGAGAAGTCGATTGTATAAGAATAATAAGCTGTGCTGTATTTTAATTGAGCCATTGTTCCATCAGTATCATTAGCTTCACTAACTTGAGCAATTGTTGAAGTATTAGTTCCATTGACAACAATTCCATTTGTTGCTAATAAAGAGACTAATTGAGATAATTCACCTTTACCTTCAGCTGCAGCATTTTTAAATTTAAGTGAATATTTACTATCTGTACCTTGTACTGCTTTTATGCTATCATCGCTTTCATCTAATGCAGCAACACGGATAACATCCATAACTTGTTGAGCTTCTGCTTTTCCTGTTGTCTTACGTGCACTTGTTGTGACACCGAAGTATGTTGCAACTGATGCTGCTGATAAAATAGCAATGATTGCAATTACGACGACTAATTCGACGAGTGTGAAACCTTTTTTGAGTTTCTTACTAAATTTTTTCATAAATTATTTTTTCTCCCTTCTTTATGAAAATTTTCCAAGTATACTTTTTTTATTGGAGTGTAGTATTAACTCTTAGCACAATAATTAACTAACCACGCTATTTATTTATGCAACTTAATAATACCCCCCAGGTAAAATTTTTCAATACTATTTCTTTATTTTATTTTATTAATTTATTATTCTTTTACTTATAAAAATTTTTAATTAGTAGCAAACTCTTACTTTTAATTATATTTCGAAATAAAATTACTAAAAAATATTAAATATTTTTTAAATGCAAATTTTATCCATGCAAAAAGGCGCCGAAGCGCCTTTTATTTTTTTATTTAAATTTTAGTACCAGTAAATTCTTCAAATGTAAATGTTGTTTGAATTTGAGCATCATCCCAGTTTAAGATACCAATACTACCACCATTATAATCTGGCAATTCTACTTCAGATCTTGTTGAAAAGTCTTGTATTGTAATATCTCTTTTTATACCATTGATATAAATAGATAATGTCTTTCCTTCAATAACAACTCTAATACTTTGTCCATCAACCCATTCACAAATACCACAGACAAAGTTTGCGTTAATACTATTATTAATATAATGTACTTGAACCCAAGCTTCTGTTTCCATTTGGAAAACTGTTACAGCATAGCCTTTTGGATACATACCTAAGCTTTCTGCTCCAATTAAAACACTTTTAGCATTGATACCGGCATATGGATTAGCTTTTTGTGCACCATCAATCTTGAAAGTTAAATCAATATCTGAATATCTATCTTTAGAAAGTTGCCATCCTGCACTTACCGTGGTAGGTGTTGTAACAGAATTTGTTCCTTTTTCATGAGTCCATTGATTCATTGTGTGATCAACTACTACATCCCAAGAACTCATAGTTGAATTATCTGTACTAAAGATTGCATCCATTAAAGCTGTTGCTCTAATTTTTGCACCATTTGCTAAATAATTATCGGCTTCTTTTACCATTACTTTTAGCTCATTAATAGCAGAAATTATATCTTCATATGTTGCATCCAAATCTTCAGCTAATCCAAGAATACTAGCTTTTTTAGCATTGATGTTACTAGCAGTTTCAGTATCGTATTTTGTTGTATCAACTTTAGCAAAATAATTAGTAGCTAATTCTATCGCATGTTCTTTTCCATCAATGTATGTTGATCCAGCAAGCATTGATAACTTTAAGGTAAATGGAACTCCATTATTACCCCAAGTTATAATTCCTAATTGTCTTTCAGTAGCAACAGTATATTTACCACCAAAACTTAAATCAACAGCACAAACTTTAGCGTTCTCTCCATACTTTTGATAGTCAGCTTCTTTAAAGATCTTTAATGTTGTTCCAGAAATTTTCGCACGTAATTCTGTATTTACAACTTTTTCTCCAGGATAATCATCAGTAAATACCCATCCACCAATATATTCATAAGATCCTGCCGTTGCACCATAGAAATTATCGATATGGTAAACTTGAATATATTCAAATCCTGCGCCACGGGCAATATTAAGTGTGAAACCATCAAGTCCATCACCGTCAGAAACTGAAGTTTTAGTTGCAAATAATAATCCAGATAAGCTTTGATATGTGTCGGCATTTACTGAAAATACTACTTCCATATCTCCACTATATTTTGTCGAATCTAATGCATAACCATCATCTTTAGTTGTTATGGTCTTATCTTCGTTTAAAACCATCTGATCTCTATGAGCATTTACTAAATCCCATCCAGCATCTTCACCAAATGGAAGAATTTCTTCCATGGTATACATTGCATTTGTCTTTGCAGTTGCAATCGCATTTGAAAGAGGTGATAAGTCAATTGCTTCTAATGCTTCGATACTTGTTGCAGCATTGATTTGATTTTTCAATGTATCTTGAATAGCTAACAATTCATTGATTTCCTTAGAACGATATTGGGTTGGAGAAGAAATTTCTATTTTTGCTAATACTTCTTGTTTCTTTTGTTCTAATTGTTTAGCTAATTCTTCTGCTTCTTCTTGTTCATATTGAGCTTTTGTTTTCAATTCAGAAACTTGAGTCTTAAATGCTGAAAAGACGGCATCAATTTCATCAACATCATTTGAATCATTTAAAACACCTTGCATTGATGAAACTAATGTTCTTAATGTTTCTTGTTCAGCTTCGCGATATGCATCATAACTTAAAGAAGCAATGTAATTAGATACTTCTTCTTTTTTAGCAACTAAGTTTTGATCAATTGATGATGTAGAAGAAGAGCTAGTTGTTGAAGAAGTTGAGGTAGAAGTTGATGAACTTGTACTTGTACTACTTGAAGGAGTAGTACTAGAAGAAGAGGATGAGCTTGTTGAAGTCGAAGTACTTGAAGAAGTGGATGATGGTAAAGATGTTGTGCAATTGCTTGCAGAAATAGAAGATGAGGAGGAAGGACGCGAACTGGAACTAGATGTAGTTGGAGTTGTTGTACAACCTGCTAATAAAAATAAACTACTTAATAAGATTAATGATTTCTTTTTCATAATTAATTCTCCTTTTAAAACCTTATAACCCTAACGCAGCTTCAATTAATGCTGCTGCTAATAAATAACCTTCATGATTTGGATGTAATCCATCGGTGAAATAGCTTGATAATTCATTTCCCGATGCATCGCAATAAATAAATTCTGTATCAACAAAATGAATAAATTCATATTCTGCAGTTTTTTCTTTTAATAAACTATTTAACTGAGAAATTTTATCTCTATTATTTTTGGCGAATGGACAACGGTTGGTTCCAAGAAGAACTACTTCAAATTCTGGAAGAGATTCTTTAACTTTTACCAAGAGATCAATAATATTTGTTGCAATATTTGCTGGTGCTACACCCTGTGAAATATCATTGATACCATTCCAATAAATACCATATCGTGGCTCATAAGCAATTACTTCATCAGCGTATTGATTGACCCAATGTGCAGTTGTTGAAGCACCGATACCTATATCATTTATGTCTTCAAAATATGGTAAGTCTTCTTTATATGTAGACCAATATTCAGTATAAGAATGTCCGAATATCAAATATTCATTTGTTTCTTTTTGATGATCATCTGAAGTATTAAAATCAAGTACCATGCAGTTTCTGGCTTCAGATTTAAGGCCATATCCTTCACCTTGAAGTGGGGTTTCATCATGATAATGGAATGATAGTCTTCCATCGAAATAACAATAAAAGTCATTACCATCCATAACAATTTTTACGCTATATGTTTTATTTGCTAAACTTCCATACGGCAAGAATTTTCCACCTAGTCTTTCTTCTTTACCATTTTCAAATCTTGAGAAACCGATTGTTCCAGTTGATGTATAGTATAACCAATAGTAAGAAAGACCTTCTTCATTAGAATAAAACTCGCCTTCTGGTGCACTGGCTCTAAAGATTATTCCTGAATCATTAGAAGAACCTGGAAGCAATGTTGTTTTAATTGTTCCATCTTTCAATTTTCCGTTCTTTTTTAGAGCTATATTTTTTTCCGAAGATGTAGTCATGATTCCTTCAAAATTTTCTATTTCACCATGACCAACAATTAAATCTTCGCTTGGTTTAGAATCAATTATACGATTATTAATACTGATTGAAGAAAAAGTTACATCTTTTCTTCCAGCACGGATACCAAATTTGGTTCCTTTAAGCGGTCGAGAATCTGTATAACTGAATTGAAGTTCACCATCGGTGAAACAATACATTACATTTTCTTTTTTAATGACTTTTAAATCATAATCTTTGCTTGGATTAAATCCTTTAA
The DNA here is from genome assembly GCA_000433315.1 of Firmicutes bacterium CAG:345. Lineage (NCBI taxonomy): Bacteria > Bacillati > Bacillota > Firmicutes bacterium CAG:345. Next base: position 89,316 of record FR893384.1, read on the forward strand.
GAGTAGAAGTTGAACATATTTGCCATGCTCCATTAGCAACTTTTCCAAGATATGCTAACCCATCAATACTGACAAAATAGAAATAATAGCTAACTCCTTTTTCCCAGAATTCACTACTACCATTATCTTCAAGTCCGAAAACTATTCCACTATCAGATTTAATTCCTGCTAAATTTACAGTCAATTGAATTGTTCCACTTGTAAATTCTTGGGCTTTATTTAAAGCTAAACTATTTCCTTCTACAGAAACTAAATTATCTTTAAAACTGCCGTTAGCAAATGAATAATTCTCTAAGCTATTCAAATAATAATTTTGATTTTCAACTATTGAATTTAATTTGTAAGATGTATTTTTTCCACCTGCTAATAATCCAAAATTTGCAGAATTATTTTCAAAATCAAAATCGGTACAATATTTATTATCGACATAAATACTCGCCTTGCTTTTTGTTTTGTAAATACCTAAAGTGACACCATTTAATGTATCGCATTCAACATCTGTTGTTGATAAAGTAGTACTTTTATCCCCTTCAACTTTTCTAACAAAAAGCTTGCCTGTTAAATCAAATCCGACAAAGTAATAACTTTCTACATTATTTTCTTTAGAATAATTAATTGCTATACCATTATCGGTCAATTTATTTTCAATTTTTAATTTGACAATAAGTGTACCATCATCTAACCCATCTTTAAAAACATATAAGGAGTTATACTTTTGAGAAATGTATTCTCCATTTTTCTCTTGGAATTCACCACGTTCAACATAATTTGTCGGATTTGTTGAAGTAGAGGAAGAAGAGGTTGTGCTTGAAGAACTTGTCGATGAAGATGATGAAGAAGTACTAGAAGACGATGAGCTCGAAGAAATAATACTTGACGATGGAATACTACTTGCTGAGCTATTAGAAATTGAAGAAGAAGATGGAGTAAGTGTTTGACAAGAAGTTAATCCCAATGTGACAAGAAGTAACAATAATTTGTTTGTTTTCATTTTTCTATCCTTACTTTCTCTATTTTAGATTGAATGCGCTTCCACTTCAACATTATTTTTAAAACAAATTTTATATTTCGACAAAATAAAATTACCAAATTATATATCTATATATTGGTGAAAATATGGAAAGAACAAATAGATGGTTGGACTCTTTAGAAAACTTCCAAGAAAACAAAACATTTTCTTATAAGAAGTTAATTAAATTAGTTATATCTAAGGGCATAATTTATATTCTTCCTTCTTTTATTTTTTCGATTTTAATATTTTTTATTTTAAATGAATTTCTTTCTATTTCTTTCAAATTAAATATTATAACTATCTATTCTCTTTTATTATTTTTTTGTATTTTCACCTTTAGTAAAGGAAAAAAAGATAGTAAAAAAATAATAAAATTTTATAGAGGAGAAGTCGGTCACAAAAATGAAAGTTTTAAAAGATCTATAAACCTTTCTTTAAAAATTTTATTCTCCATTTTTCTCTTCGCAATTATTCTTAATATTTTTCTTATTTTGATTGTAAACAAAAATTTAACTATAAGTATCTTTTTCAAATGTTTTCTTATTTCTTTATCTTTTCCTTTTTCGATTTCAACAATTATTTTTTATTTTTATGGAATAAAATCGTATTTTAAAAATCTATATATTTGCCCAAATTGTCATAGATTTGAAGCCATTAAACTACAAGAATATAATTATTCTGAGCATGACAAAAAATATATAATTTATATAAAAAACAGTAAATCAAAAAATAAAAATGGAAAAATAAACGAACCTATTTATTTATCAAAAGATCTAAAAAGAATATTATCAACTTTTAAAGATAAAAAAATATATTTTTATCACTGCGATTATTGTTCTTATTGCAATTTTTCTGCAAATAGAATTGAATTCACCTCTGATCTATGAGCCATTTTATCAAGTATTATTCTCTCGACAATAATAAAAAATTAGAAGATATCTCTTTTTATACAATTTTCGGCTATACCTTTACTGAAAATTATTTAAAAGAAAAAAAGTTAGTTCAAATTGAATTCAAAAGAAATGATTCTCTAATAAAAAATCAAAAATTACAAATTCTAGAAAATGAATATAAAGAAGTTGAAAATGCTCTCATCTATTGTCAAAATTATCTTTCCTATTCGCCATCAAATAGAACTTCAAAAAATTTAATAAGGTCAATTGTTCTTTTCTGTTTGTCTTTTTGTTTTTTTACTTTTTTAATCTCAAGTATTTTATTTATCATCTTTGGTTTACTTTTAAATTTCAATATTTCTTTATTAGATGATCTATTTTCTTCAGGTATAATTTTTAACAGTAATATTTACCATTTTAAAGATATTACTTATTATTCGAAAACATTTAATTTCAATTTGACTTATAAAGAAATAGGAATTTTCTTTATCTTTTTAGCTTTTATCTTATTATTAGTTGATTTTATCTTATTTCTTTTTATATATTTCGAAAAAACTTTTAATAAACTTCTTTCATCAGCTTACGAAAAAAATATTTCTGAGAAAAAAGAAAATTTAAAAGCTTTAAAAAAGAATCTTGAAGGTGAATTAAAACTCATAATTAAGGAAGCTGAGCTATATTTTTAACTTGATTAAGTTCCTTTAATTTTATAAAATTTTTTTGCAAAGATTTTTGTGAGGTTATATGAAAAAATATTTTAAAATTATTCTTCCATTCCTTATTGTTAGTTCTTTATGTTCGTGTGGAACTAACAATGTTAATAACAATATAAAAAATGCTATCGATAAAACCAATATTTATTTAAATAATAATGAAATCGATAACAATATGTTTTCTTATTATCTTCAAGATATTCTACCTTCATCATTAGTATATTCTTTAGATGATAATAGTTATTTAATTCATTATAAAAATAAATCTTTTGTTTATCAAAATAACAAATTAGAAGAAAAAAGCAACCAAAGTTTCAATTATGTTGATAATTATGAGAAAGCTTTCTCTTTTCCTGATGGTTCTTTGGTCTATACCAAAGGATTTTCAAAAGCAAATGATGGTGGTAATGCTTGTTTGAAAGTTTCAAAAAATCTTGAAATTTCTGAAGATCAATTTTATTTATTTGATGAGACTTCTTCTAAATATTTAAATCTAATTAGTTTTAATAATAGCTGCAATATTAAGCAATTAGGCTATATCGCTGAGGATTTAAATGTTTCAATAAATGAGTCCATGGATAAATACTCCTATTCAACAATCTATGTTCCTAATGGTAACTATAGAGTTATCGATAATATCGAAATAAATAAATCCAATAAACACATTTATGCCTATAATGCCGAAGTATATTCTGACGATTCTTATAATCCGACTGAAGGTTATAACAATGGTTGTTTATTTTATATTTATAACAATGTCAACAATATAAAAATCAGTGGCTTTAATGTAACTATTAAAGTTAATAAAAAACTTGATGATCCTCTTCTTGGACTTATGAATTTAAGAGATGCCGAAGATGTTTCTCTTTACAATTGTTCTTTTTATCTTCCACATGAAGCTTCAATCTACTCTTCTTCTGGAATCATCGATTTATTCACTAATTGGAAAAATGTCACAGTTAAAAATTGTCATCTAGAAAACCATGCTTCTACTGCTGCCGGTGGTGGTATTGGTGTTCGAGATATTTATAAAAAAGGTTGCAGTGGTGCCACTTTTGAAAACAATTACCTCTATTGTAATTGCAAAGATGAAGTTATAGCAGTTTTTAGCGGAGGAGATACATCTTTATATCCTAATGAAACAGGTGGTGGCTATATAAAGGATGTTCTATTTAAAAATAATATTATAATCGGAGATAAACCAGACGAAAACTTAGGCCCTAGAGTTGTTGGTTTAACTGTTGGTTATCTATTATCTCCTGTAGAAAACATCACTTTTACCAACAACTATATCAATATGTATGCAGCAAACTATCTTCTTCTTTATGGAAAAGCTAAAGATGTATTTTTTAAGAAAAATAATGTAAAAATTAATTCTACCTATCAAGAAAATCTTTTTACCATGTTTACACACAATTCCTATGCCGATGAAGCTTTTTCTATCTTTGCTGAAAATAACAGTTTCGAACTAATAGAAAATAGTACAATTTTTACTATTGCTCAAGCTGGTGAAGAATTTTCTTTCATAAATAATTATATAAAAGGCAAGCAAATTTGCCGTGTTTTCGATAGTATTTCAACTTTTAAGAACAATCGTATTGAAGTTGATACAATTTCAAAATGTGTCTATCACAATGTCAAAAATGTTGAGAAAAATAACATTTCAGCCAAATATATTACTGTCGTTTTCGAATTCTATAATCTTAATATTCAAAGCGATATTACAATAAGCGATACTATTGAAACAGAAGAAATATCAGCGAATCTTTTGATGTTTAATGGAGATAGTATATTATCAAATAACTATAGTGTAAATTTTAACAAATTTAATTTTAGTACTGAAAAAGTCGATAGTAACTATTATTATATTGCCTATGGTACTTCATCATTAAAAGATAAAATGACAATAAATTTTATAAATTCTTCATTATCAGTTTTTGAAGATAGTAAACATAATTTCATTGCTAACGACAATGATAATATGGTTGAAATTAATTATATTAGATAATTTTATTTTCCTGAATCTCCGTAATTTTTTAAAAATCGAGCCGAAGGATCATCGACATCGCATCCTTTCCAAGATTTATTTGGCATCCAAAAGTCTTTAATCATATGTGCCTGTCCTGGATAATACTTTTCAAAAATTTCACGATACATCAAGCTTTCTTTTGTAAATGGTTGAGCAAATGTATATTTTTTACGATTGATTTCAAATTCTTCATCTGTATAATAATCTTCAGCAAATTCTTTAATGTCTTCAACTAAAGAATGACCTACAGCATCAGAAAAAGCAGCTTTTTCTCTATATAGGATATCTTTTGGTAAATAGTCCCCTTCAAAAGCTTTACGAAGTAAATATTTTCCCTTATTATAACGATTCATCTTAATCTTTGGATCTATTTCCATAACATATTTAACAAAAGCTAAATCTCCAAAAGGAACTCTGGCTTCAAGTGAATTTGAAGAAATACATCTATCAGCTCTAAGAACATCATACATATGTATTTCATCAATTCTCTTCTTGCTTTCTTTTTGGAATTCTTCTGGATTTGGTGCATAATCAGTATATTTATATCCGAAAAGTTCATCAGAAATTTCACCAGTTAATAAAACTTTAATATCTGTATTTTCATGAATATATTTACATAATAAATACATTCCGACAGATGCTCTTATCGTTGTAATATCATATGTTGCTAAATTATAAATAACTTCTTCTAAAGAAGAGATTACATCATCTATTGTTATAATAACTTCATGATGATTAGTCTTTAAATAATCTGCGACTTCTTTAGCATACTTTAAATCTATCGCATCTTTTTCCATACCGATAGCGAAAGTTTCTATCGGCTTTTTTAAAATTTTTGTAGCGATTGAACAAACTAAAGATGAATCTAAACCTCCTGAAAGAAGAAACCCTATCGGCGCATCTGAATCCAATCTTTTTCTTACTCCTTCAACCAATAGGCTATGGATGTTTTTTTCTACATCTCTCATTCTAGTATGTTTACTTTCCACATCAGTTATAAAGGAATATTGAATAAATTTTTCTCCATCAAAATAATAACCAGGAGGAAAAGGAAAAATATCTTCAACCAAATCCACTAAAATTTTTGGCTCAGAAGCAAAAATATAAGTGTCATTGCTCTTAGATTTTCCATAATAAAGAGGTCGAATACCTAGAGGGTCACGAGCAGCAATTATTTTGTCTTCCTTTTTATCATATATAATTAAAGCAAATTCAGCATCAAGCTTAGAAAACATTTCAAAACCAAATTCTTTAAAAAGTGGTAAAAGAATTTCACAATCAGAATCTGATTTAAAAGAATATCCTTTTTTAAGCAGTTCTATTTTTATATCGCGAAAGCCATATATTTCGCCATTGCAAACTAAAACTTTATCATCATAAGAAAACGGCTGCATTCCAAATTCATTTAATCCCATTATCGCTAATCTTTTAAAACCTAATAAAGCGGAATTAGCGTTATAATAACTGGTACCATCTGGGCCACGCGAATTAGATTTTTCAAAGCTTTTTTTAATTTTTTCAAAATCATCACATTTACTTAATCCAATAATTGAGCACATATTTGAACTCCTTTACGTTTTATAGAGCCATTATACACCATTATTAAAAAGAAATAATAATTTTTTTCATTTAAAAAGTTAAGTTTTATTTCATATTTTTACTTTTTTTCAACTTTTTTTGTAAGAATATAAAAAGAACGCAAAAAATAATCAAAAAGAATAAGAAACAAAATGGCAATATTTCTATACCAAGAGCCGAAGATATTAAACCAAATAATAAAGGAGTAAATGTTGAACCAATATAAGCAAAAGCCATCTGTAACCCTATAATTCCCTGCGAATTCTCTTTTCCAAAATTATCAGGTGTAGAATGAACTATCGCTGGATAAATAGGCCCAGCTCCCATGCCACAAATAATAAATCCAACCACAGAAACATAGTAATTGACATTGGGAATTACAAGTAATATTATTCCTAACAATATAAAAACCATTCCGAGAATAATCATCTTTTTATCGCCTAATTTTTCAGTTATAAAACCTGAGATCAAACGTGATGTTGTAATTCCAATAAAAAACAATGAACCAAATGTTGCAGCTAAAGCAGAATTTAAACCTTTTACTGCGACATAATAGGAACTAACCCAATTTGTTCCAATCGATTCTAATGAACAATAAGATAAAAACATTACCAAAACTAAAAAGACGCCTGGTATTTTTAATTTTTCTTTAAAAGTTAAATTCTTAGGAACTACATTATCATCTTTTTCCTGTATTTTTTTGTTTTTCCATACAGGATATGAACAGCAAACAATTATGGCAATAGCAAATTGGATAATACTGACTAAGAGATACCCTTTTTGCCAACTCGAATAATTTTTTATAGAAAATCCCATGATATAAGGACTGACAATTGTTCCTATGCCCCAAAATGAATGTAAAAAACTCATGTGTTTAGATTTAAAATTTAAAGCAACATAGTTATTTAAACTCGCATCGATTGCTCCTGCTCCAAGTCCATATGGCACAGCAATTAAGCACATGATAATAAAGTTAGGTGCTAAAGAAAAGCCAAGGAGTGAAAAAGCTGTTAAAAATATACTTATAATAACTATGGCATAAGTTCCAAATTTTCTATTTAATTTATCCGAAAAAAGACTAGAAACAATCGTCGACATCGAAATAATCATCGATACGATTCCCATCAAAGAAATATCGACATTGAAATCAAGATGGATTAATGACCAAGCAGAACCTAGAAGCGAATCAGGAAGCCCCAAACTAATAAAACATAAATAGATAATAACAAGAAGTAAAATTGTCATCTTTTTAATAAATTCTCCACATCATCAAAATATGTTTGTACTTTTTTAAATGCTAATGATAACGGATAACCATCGACAAAACAATGATTTACAGTAATATTCAACGTCATCAAAATTTTATCACCTTCTTGATGAAATTTATCCCAACATATCCTTGGACAAGATAACGATGCATAGTCATTATCGATAAGAGGATGAGTCATACCTTCTATGGAAAGCCATGGAATACAAGTTATATAAAAATCATTATATAAATTTGAATCATTATAAGTTTTCTTAACTTCTTTTTGCTTTTTTACTCTTTCAATAATTTCATGTGCTCTATCATAAAAGCTTTGATACTCATCGATCATTTCAAAACCAACATTTTCAAAAATACCTATATCAAGCATAACTGTAAAAGCGGGATTAATAACATCATATATTCTTATTTCACCATCAACTTCTCTGATGCGCATTTCTTCAATTGTATTTAATGCTTTGCAGATTAAATATAAAGTATTAATAAAAAAACTAGTGTTTGTTTTTTTAGAATATGCAACAAGTTTTGTCACGTCCATCTTTACATTAAAACCATAACAAGGGTTAGAAAACTTTCTAAACCAGTTATATTGATTGATTTTTTTTATTTCATCTTTATTTATAATTTTATACACTTTTTCTTCAAACCTCGAAATTATTATATCAAAATAACTATTCTAAAAAATAATATCAACAATCATTCATTCCCATTTTTTCTCAATTTTTTTCAAAAAAGTTTCATTTTCGTTTCATTTTTTCGCTTTTTTGTTTCAAAATAAAAAATCATAAAAAAAGAATTGAAAAAAATATTGTAATTTAATACAAATAACTTATAATGAAAGTGCATTTCGAGCAAATTTTATGAAACTAAAATACACAGAAATCCTAAAAAAAATTAATCAACAATCCAACAAACTGGTCCTTGAGTATGATAAAGATATAGAGGACATCCTAAAGGCTTATCCCCTTTATTTGAAATTTATCGCTGACAAATTGCAATTGAAAAAAAAGATTGAAGAAAAATATAAGCATCTTTATGCGGGAAATATCGAAGCTTTTAACCTATATTTAGAAAGTTTAGCTTCTGATTTGGTCTTTTCAAAAAATGATAAAAATAAAGAACTTAGTCAAGCGATAAAAAAAGAAATAACAACATTCTATAAAGAAAATTATCCTACTATCAAAGATGACCTTTTAAAAGAATTAGAAAAACACACTCATATTATTTCTGATTTTTTAAATGCTTTTAATATCGAAAAAAATTTTATTAAAGCAGATATTTTAAATCTTGAATTTTTTATGGGCTTTAAAATTTCTTTAAAAGTCACTTTAAACCTTGACGATTATTTAAAAGAAATTTTAACCGATAAAGTTATTTATGATAATCCAGATAATTGTTGTGGATTTTGTAATCCTGAAATTTATCATGATGATACCATGCTTTTTAGTGGTATCACCGAAGATGAATTTTATTCCTGGTATTAAAAATAGAATTTTAAACTTTACAAAAATTTAGCTGTTATAAATTAATTTAAGAAAAGCAGCTATTTTTTTGTTGACTAATTTTCAATTAATGTTTGCAATTAAATTGTAAGCGATTACAAAGGATGTTTTATGAAAAAAATTAATATTTTATTACCAATTCTTGTCTTTCTACCTTTAACTAATTGTAGTTCTGGGTCTTTTAATCCGAATGACAATCAACCTGATGCAACTTTGCACTCCGATGATTTTTATTACTCTGTTTCTTATGACAAAGTAATTTTAGAGGGTTTTACAACTTACAATGATGAAGTTACTATTCCTAAAAAGATCGATGGTAAAGTTGTCTATGCCTTTTCTAATAATTTTTTAGAAAAAAGTTTCGATCACAAGATTCATTTTGAAGATGGATTTGATTATGAATCAATTTTTTTCAAAAATTAGAAAAATAAAAAGCACTATGTGTTCTTTTCAAGAAGTATATTTTCAAACATTTCTGATTATTGGTATGGTGATATTGATGAAAATTATTATAAAAATGTAAAAGTACTGGTTTCTAATTATTTATACAGGTATCAAAAAATTTCTTATCTTCCAGAAAATACTATAAGAATTAAAAGTGGTGTTCTTGATTATATAAATAATGATTTAGATAAATACACTACTTATTTAGATGGAGCTTATTATTTCGGTTCTCAATCTAATCCTTATCTCTGTTTATTTAAATTTGATGATTTGAATGCTTCTTCTTTTAATATTCTTCATGATACCAAATTGATTTATTCTTCCGCTTTTAAAAATTCTAATCTTTCTAGTATCTATATTCCTGAAAATATTGTTTCTATTGGAGAATCTGTTTTTGAAAATTGTTCTAATCTTAAAACTGTTGAATTTGCTGCTAATTCCCCTATTACAACTTTAGAATATTCTCTTTTTAAAAATTGTAATAATCTCGAATATGTTAAAAATATTAATAATATTTTAAAAATTGAATCAAGAGTTTTTGAAGGTTGTACAAATTTAAAAGAATTTGTTTTACCAGATAATATTGAAAGTGTTGGAAATAGTATTTTATATAACGGAAACAAAAATTTATTTACAAAATTTGAAAAAGGCTATTATTTAGGAACTAAAACTAATCCTTATTTATGGCTGGTTGATCTTGAAGATAAAGATATCTCCACATTAACAATAAATAAAGATACTAAATACCTTGCACCTTATTCTTGTGCCTATACGACAAAATTGAAAGAATTAATAGTACCAAGCAATATAGAAGAAATTGGACATGGAGCTTTTTATAACTCAAAAGCTTTAGAAAAAGTGACATTTGAAGATGGCGTAAAAAAGATAGATGATAAAGCATTTATGCGTTCAGAAAACCTAAAACAAACTAAATTTACTAATACCATAAACACAATAGGTGAAGCTGCGTTTGTTTAACCTCGCACGAACACTTTTTAGTAGTAAAAAGCATAGTTTTATCCTCTAATTTCAATTAAAACGGGCATTTTTTGAGTTTCCTTGAACTTTGGTTCGAGGATTTTTTTATTCATACCCTTAAAGATATCGTTATCGACGAAGATTTTAGTCGTATAAATAAGAGAACCCCGAAGGCTTTCACCTTCAGGGCTCTCGTCTTTATCGTATTCAATTGGTTTGGGGGTAATGGGTGTATCTACATAGTGTAGCATAATTTCGATACGGTCATCGCTGTACACATACACTTTTTCGACGAGCAATTCAATCATCATTTCAGGCTCTTGCTCGACGGCTTTCTTCAGATAGTTTTCAATAGTTTTTTTATCCAAAACTGTTTTTTCTTGCATACGCTCGAAAATGAGTTTTTCTTGTAAGTCCTTGCGAGTGGTTTCAAGTTCTTGCAAACGGTCTTTTGTCGTGTCGGTAATAATGCCTTGTTCGATGGCGTTCATAATGTTGTTTATGGATTTGTTTATCCGCAATAACTCTTTTTCAATAGTCTTAACAGGATTATCGCCTAATAGTTTTGCATTATGCTGTTTGTATATCTCGTCAACGATTACGGTTAAGTTTTTACCCGTCAACGTTTCTTGCAAGGCTTTAAGAACAATGCTTTCGAGTAAGTCTTTTTTAATGAACTTTGCATTACAATTTTTTCTATCGCTCGCATTCCAACATTTGTAATACTTGGAAACTTTACCGGACTTCGACGTTCCGCTGTAAGAGGTCATTCTTGTGCCGCATTCTCCGCAATAAACTCTTTTTCGGAGCAGATAGGAATAGTCCGGAATATGATTTCCGTATCGGTTAGCGTCTATTTTTGCTTTACAACGCTCGAATAATTCCTTGTCTATGATTTTCGGGTAAATGTTATCGTAAACTTCGCCATGTATTTCATATCTTCCCGTATATTTTTCACTATGGAGAATAACGTAAATATTTGCGGCGCTGAAAGGCTTGCCGCGATAGAGGATACCGCGTTCCGCAAAACTTATAGCAATTTCGTTACCGCGTTCACCGGCGGCGTATCTCTCGAAGATTTCTTTTACCACAGGACCTTCTTCGCTGTGGATAAAAACTTTTTTCTTTTCGGTGTAGTAACCGTAATTGAGTTTCCCTGCACAATGCAGTCCTTTTATTCGAGTTTCTCTCTGTCCACGTCTTGTTTTCTGAGATAATTCCTCGCTGTAATATTGGTTCATACCTTCGAGCAAACTTTCCAACAGTATGCCTTCGGGACTGTCGGGAATATTCTCCATAGCGGACAGAATTTTAATGCCGTTGTCTTTCAGGCGTTTTCTGTGCATAGCCATTTCAAACTTGTTACGGCTGAATCTGTCTAATTTGTAGACGAGAACGAAATCGAATTGCTTTTTATCGCTGTCCTTCAACATTTTTTGAAATTCTTCACGATTGTCGTTCGTTCCCGTAGTTGCTCTGTCTATGTATTGATTAACGATTAAAATACCGTTTCTTTCGGCATAATCGTTACATACACGGACTTGTCCTTCGATGGATTGTTCTGTTTGTCTGTCGCTCGAATAACGGGCGTAGATGACCGCTGTCTTCATTGGAAGCCTCCTTGTATTAGCTTTTGAGCACATTTTAACCTTCAAACCGGACACTTTTTTACCGGTTTGAAATTATTTTTTGCTCTTTTAGCAATTTTTTGCTTTGATCTGTCTTTCGACAACCACGAAAAATCAGAAAAAGGCGCGGCAGTCAAGCGGTATAAACAATAAGAGGCTTACGGCAAAAAAATATTGTCGTTTAAGTTATATGAATTTGAGTTTTAAGCCATATTTTTTTAACTTGACGGCAAGACTTTTTCTGATACGCAAAAAAAAGAGAAAGACATTGTAATCGAGCATATTGAAATGGACACTAAAACTATTCGTCTAAAAAACAATAAAGGACCGAACGAATATTTAGTCGAAGAATAGTGAAATATTTGATATTTGCGGATATGCCAACAAAAACATTTTGTATTTATGGGGAAAAGTCCACCAAAAGTTATTGATTTTTAGATTGAAGTATGCTATAATCCTAATATAAAAAGTTTCGGAGGCGAGATATGGTACTAAAACGCAAGATATACAAAAGTTTTTTGGATTGGAAGGCAAATTGGGCGGGCAAAAGAGCTTTGCTTGTTCAAGGTGCAAGACGAATCGGGAAATCGACGATTGTAGAAGAATTTGCAAAAAACGAGTATGAAACATATATACTTATAAATTTTCAGTCAGATCTCGGTAAAGTAGAACAACTTTTTAAGAACGACATTTCCGATCTCGATACTTTTTTCCGAAATCTATCGTTGTTATACGGAAAAAGGCTGATAGAAAGAAAATCATTGATTATATTTGACGAAGTTCAACTGTTTCCGCTTGCAAGACAGTCTATAAAACAACTTGTTGCCGACGGAAGATACGATTATATCGAAACGGGTTCGCTCATAACGTTAAAGCAGAACGTGGAAAAGATTTTGATTCCGAGCGAAGAGAAGTCTATAAATATGTATCCGCTCGATTTTGAGGAGTTTTTGTGGGCAAGAGGCGATACCATTACGGCGGATATTATCATAGACTGTTTTTTGAATTTGAAACCGTTAGGGCAAGTTGCACATAGAAAAGTTTTGAAAGATTTTATGTTATACGTTGCAGTCGGCGGTATGCCGCAAGCGGTTATAGAACTCATAGAATCGAATGATTTTTCGCGCGTTGACGAAGTAAAACGAGATATTCTTAAACTGTACAGAGATGATTTGAAGAAGTTGGATTTGAAATATCACTTTTCTACGTCGCTTATATTAGATGCCGTTCCGTCGGAATTGTCTACTCAAAGCAAATTGTTCCGTTCGGTGGCAATAGGCAAGAACAGCAGAGCGTCTAAAACGTATAGTTCGTATGAAGCAATCAAAGATTCTATGATAGTAAATATTGCTAATAATTGCACCGATCCGAGCGTTGGGCTGAACAGAACTAAAGATTATTCGACTCAAAAAATTTATATGGGCGATACGGGACTTTTGGTAACGTCGATTTTCGCAGATTCCAAGTTGCCCATAGAACAATCGATTTATAAGCAACTTATAGTAGATAAACTCGGCGTAAATATCGGAATGGTAATGGAAAACGTCGTTGCGCAAGCACTGGTTTGTTCCGGATATGAGTTGTTTTTCCATAGATTTGACAGATACGAAGTAGATTTTTTGCTTACGTCGGGCAAAAAATTGTTGCCTATCGAGGTTAAATCGTCATCGTATAGTACGCATAAATCGCTGGATAAATTTCAAGAAAAGTATTCGGATAGAGTTAAAAACTCTTATGTTATTTACAGTAAAGACGTTAAAAGAGAAGGTACCACAACTTATATTCCGTTTTATATGACAATGTTCTTATAATGGCGGACTAGAAAAAACTTCAGTAAAAAGGCAGAAAATATGGCAAAGAACACGGATAGTTCGATTAAATTATTAGTCTTATACGACATACTGCTAAAATCGACGGACGAAGAACACGCTCTTTCGACGAATGAAATCATAGAAGAATTGAAAAAGCGCGGCATTTCCGTTTCGAGAAAAGTTTTGCCGTCGGATATAGACTTGCTGAATAAATATGGGTATGAAATCTGTTCGTATGTAAAGAAATCGCGGTATTATTATGCCGTGCATCAACTTTTCGATACGGCGGAAATTACAATGCTGACAGACGTAATAAAAGCGTCAAAACTCACTGAAACAAGAAAAGAAACGATTATAAACAAGTTGTATTCCACGATAGGAATTTACAAAAACGCCGATAACACGGACAATATCATTTTCTTGGATTCTAAAAAGCACGGTAATTCGAGCATTATTTACAATATCGACGCCATAGAAACGGCAATAAAACAAAAGAAAAAGGTGTCGTTCTTGTATTATCATCTGGACGAAAATAAAAAGAAAGTCTATCATAGGGATAAAAAGCGTTACGTTTTCAATCCGCTGTCATTGATATGGAGCAAGGATAATTACTATCTGCTTTGTTACGACGACAGGCACGACGGAACTTCTCGTTACAGAATAGATAAAATGGAAGATGTTACGGTGGAAGCCGAGCCGATACTTGAAAAAGAAGAGTTCAACAATTTCGATTCGGAAACGTATAGAAAGCAAATCTTTTCAATGTTCGGCGGAGAACTCGAAGAAGTTACTATACAATTCGATAAAGAACTTTTGAGCGATATATACGATAAATTCGGCACGGATATAGAGATACAACGGAAGTATGGCGGCGCGTTGGAAACCACGCTTTCGGTTCAGGTAAGCAAAACGTTCTTCTTATGGATTGTAGGAACTTTAGGAAAGGTAAAAATAATCGAGCCGAATAACGTAAATGAAAGGTTCGACTCATTCGTAAAAGAAATAACGGATAATTATTGATATGGAAAGCGGTTCATTCGTGAGCCGCTTTTTCGTATATAAAAATTTTTAATGTGTCGCTTAATCGGGACAGGTAGTTGTTGTAATCGATTTGTCTTTATGATATAATTCAAACACGAAAATAATTTCGCCCCTTGGAGAAACACCTATGAGAGCAAAGAATGAAGATACAAAGATAAGGATATATGAGTATATCAACGAATACATAAAAAATAATCGGGTAAGCCCGACGATAAACGAGATAGCAAAAAACGCCGGTTGTGCCGTATCGACCGCATATAAATTTTTGGAACGCTTAAAAGACGAAGGGCTTATAGATACGGCTGGGCGAGGACGAATAACTTCTTCGGTAAATAATTGGGAAATGGGATATGCTCCGATTCTCGGAATGGTTGCGTGCGGAAAGCCGAAACTTGCGGTAGAAGATATTCAAGGGTATTTGCCGCTCAATATGGATTATTTCGGCAAAGGCGAATACTTTTTGTTGGTGGCAAGCGGCGAATCGATGATAAATGCCGATATAAAAGACGGAGATTTAGTTCTTATACGCAAGCAAAACACTTTTGAAAACGGACAAATAGCGGTAGTGCTTACGGAAAGCGATTGCTCGGACGAAAGTATGGCAACTTTGAAAAGAGTGTATCGGGATGATAAGAATAAGCGTTTTCGATTGCATCCCGAAAACGATAATATGAAAGATTTTTATGTCGAGAATATAGACGTAATCGGTATAGCCGTCAAGGTAATCAAAGACGTGATATAACAGCCGATTTTTCCCTTTTTCGGCTTTTATATAATAACGAACGCAATTTCAGCCCCGAAGATTTTGTGTTTCGAGGTATAACGCCGTGGCTTACTTTGGTATAGGAATTCCCGACCGTATCGTAGGTTTGTCAAATACAAACGGCATTATATTACGGGAGAAAGGAGCAATAGAACGCTATGGGAAGCATTAAATTGAAACCAAAAGCGATAAAAGTGGTTTGTAACAACTGTTTTCGAATAACTACGGGTTATCGTGACGAGAACGGAGTTGTTAAGTACCAATGCACGCGATGCGGAGCAACAAGCGTATCGAAAGTAATGGGCAGAAGGCATGTTCAATTAGACGTATATGCGCCTGCCGGACAAGAACTATTAGACGAGGATATGTAAAACAATACAATTTAATACGGAATTGCGTAGGCTTATGGTCGGTCTGAAACAGGGGCAATGTAAAGCCATAGGATAAACAATTCTTTTCGGACGGTTAAACCAGACGTATATGAGAGGCCGCCGATAGACGATAGGATTTCTATAATTTTGTAGAGTCCGTCGTTTGTCGGCGGTCTTTTTCGTTTCAAGAAAAAATTAAAAAAATCAGAAAAAGTTTTTCAAACAGGACAAAAACTGTCCGGTTTGAGTTTTAGACTAACGCCAAGAAAAGCGAAAGGAGGTGAAATCGGATATGACGGCAAGCGAACGCAGAAACGCGATCCTTGAAGATTTGTGTATGCGCAGATATGAAAAAGTAAGTAATCTTGCGTTTCAATTCGGCGTTTCGGAAAAAACGATCCGTCGCGACATTTTAACATTGTCGCTCGAATATCCGATTTACACCGCCCAAGGCAACGGAGGCGGAATCTATGTAGACAAAAATTTCAGATTAGGTAGGGTTTATCTTAAAAACGAGCAACAGGAATTATTGGAAAGGCTTTTGCCGGGGCTTGACGGCAAAGACGCCGAATTGATGAAAGCAATCTTAAAGACATTCGGGTTAGAAGGAGCAAAAAAATGACGAAGAAAGCGGAAACGGATTATACGGTCAAAGTCAACGGTATACCGAACTATGCGAATATACCGAAGGCTGTTTTAGAGCCGATAGCAAAGAAATTTCTCGAAAACATTCTGAAAGAACAACAAAAAAAGGATAGGTGAAACTATGGAAGACGTAAGAAACGGTTGCGACAAACTTGTCTGTCGCATAGATAAGTCGGAAAGACTCGTGGAAATCGTAATGAAAGGCTATAAAACGACGATATGTTTTAAGTTCGACGGAACGGTCGAAATCAAAAACGCGCAGACTGCGTAGTGTCTGAAATCATATAATCCGCAGACCGCAAGACGGCAAAGGAAAGCAAATCTCAAACGCTTTTTCTATGCCGTCTTTTCGTTTGCGGAAAAGTATCGGCTCTGCGGATTCTTATCAAATTCAAGGAGCGAAAAAATGAAAGAATACACTTATTACTTTGCGGACGGCACAAAGAACACCATAGAAGTCGAAGAAAAATGGTATGACCTTCTTAAGGAAATGGATGAGGCGGAACGAAAGCAAAAATACAATTACGAACGCCATAATTATCCGCTTTCGCAAGTGGATTATGAGGGTGAAACTTTTGCCGACTATTCAGCCGATCCGTTTGAAAAAATGGTTGCGGAAATAGATAAAGAAAGAATAGCCGCGGCGTTGACAACGTTGACGGATTGTCAAAGGGTTTTGTTTGAAAAGGTATTTGTCGAACGCAAGAAAATAACGGAAATTGCGAAAGAAGAAGGCGTTTGTCATCAAGCAATCAGCCAAAGAGTGGAGCGTATCAAGGCAAAATTAAAAAAATTATTGTCGTAGACCGTAGCAAAACGCGGATTTCGAGCCTATATAGTGAGAACGTTGAAAAGGAGGCGTAAGGAAATGCAACGATTCAGAGTTGAATGTAATTTTGGCAGTAAGTATTTTGACGACATCTTTAATGCTCGCAGGTATTTCTATAAATGTATAGAAAGAGACCTGCAGGTGGAATTATGGAAGGTAACGTATCATCTGTGTACTGCAAAAAGGGAATATTCGGCAACGCAAGAGTTAATGGAGTTTTACGGGTATTTGCCTTTTTTGAAGTAAGGATAATTCTTGAGCGATAAAAGGGTATAGCGATAAAAACTTCGACGTACAGCGGCCGCGCGTCAAGGATTTTATCGACTGAAACTCAATGTTTCGTAAGTGTCGTTCAACGGTTATATTCGCGGATGCCCTGCGTTATGGGCAACATTATAAAAACGAAAGGAGAATTTTCAATGGCAAACAACAACGAAAGACGTTGGAGCGTTCCGTCCAAGCGTGCGAAAGGTTACGCGGAAGAACGTAAGGCAAAAGTCCATCAGCACGGACCTAAAGAAGGTAAGGAACTTACCGATTACGAAGCCGGCATGAGGTCGGGCTATCTTCAGGCTCAGTCCGATCACGCGGGGCTTTTCAAGTACAAAAAGGCTTTAGCCGAGGGTAAAACCAAAGCGGAAGCAAAAAAGATTTCCAGACAGAAAGGTAAAAAATAATAATCAGGAGGACAAACAGTTATGGAAAACAAAATTATCGTAGAAAAAGGCACTTTTGAATACAACGACAAGGAATATTCTTCGTATTTCATTGCGGGTAAAATCAAGGGCAAGGACGTAAAGGTGGCGTTGATGCCGCCCGATAAAGGCGGTTGGGCAGTGCTCGATATTCTTTTCAGCGATACCAATCAAGGCGAACTTGTGGTTAAGCCGTATGAACTGAAAGACGAAAAAACGGGCAAGGTAACGGCAACCGGCAATACTTATGCCGTAAGAACCGTTGACGAAAACGGAGAAATTTACGAATGCCCCGTAAAACCGTTCAAGAGTTCGGATAAAGCACTGTTGAATATGCTTTTGAGATAAGCATAACCTTTGTAAAAACTACGGCTTGCTTTTAAGCAGATCGTAGTTTTTTACTAAAAATCTAAATTTCGGAGGTAAACTCAATGATTAACAAAGAAAAATTCAAGTGGATTGCCGTATTTACGGCTCTCATTCTTCTCTTTGCAGGCGTAATTTCTGCGCTTGCAATCGCTATCGGCAATAAGCCCGTGGAAGTAAAGACTGAAGGACAGGACGTTTCGGCTGCAGCCGAGGATAACCCTATGGTTATGCTTACTATGGGCAATGCAACTATCTTTAGGGCTGCTCCCGAAGTAAGCAAGGTTGACACACCCGAACAGGTATATGTATCTCAAACGGTAACGGCAACCATTACGCCGTCTACCGTCGTAGACAAATACGTTACTTGGTCTGTCGCTTGGGCAAACGACGCTCCGCTCAAAGACAAGAACATTTCGGACTATATCAAGGTGACGGACGATTCGCAAGGCAATCTTACGGCAACGGTCAACTGCTACAAGTCTTTCAAAGGCAGCAAAGCAATTCTTACCTGCACCACAAGACAAGGCGGAAAGACCGGAACTGTCAATATCGTCTACGAAGGTGTGCCGTCAAGTATGTCTATCACCGCTCCTACGGGCGTTACGAAATACAATCTCGGCAAAGATTCCGTGGATTTGCTTTATGTCGGTAAGTCTTACTCTCTCAATCTCGCAATGGATAACATTTTTCATAGCGTAGGCAGTAATTACAATGACTTTACCGTAACCGTTACGGGAGTAGGATCTGTTACTTGCGGCTCTTATTCTCAATCAGGCAGGGGCGCAGGTTGGAGTTCTCACAGCAACGTTGTAGATTTTAATAAAATTGCGAAAGAGTTCGTAACTTGTTCGACTTCCGGTAATACGCTTTCGATTAACGTAACAAAGTCGCTTTACGATTATTACGAATCTAAGGAAACAAAAATAGTCGAAGGCAACGGCGAAACGACTACTTACACTAATAAGTTGTATTCAATTAACACCGATTCCGACGGAAATAAACCGTATCTGATTGTTAAGGTTCAGCATAAAACGCTCGGATTTTCCGCTCAGTATAAGTTTTTTATCGGCGAGGAAGTAAGCAATGTTACTACGAGTAAGGCAACCATCACGTTTTAACAGGAGGTATAAAATATGGCTATCGAAAAAAGAAAAGCAATAAAACTTACGGCTATCGTTCTTGTTGTGCTTACGATTTTTGCGGCAATATTTGCGGCGATATATTTCGTAAGACAGGATTCTCCCGCTGCGGATAATACGTTAAACGTTGAAACCGAAAACGGATTCGATAACACGAAGACCTACGCTATGCCGAAAACGATGGCATTTACAGCAAAAAGTTTAGCGGCGGCGCAAGCGAATGGGCAAACTGTGGACGTAAAAATCAAGGCAAGCGTTTCGCCTTGGGACGCGGCAAATCAAGCGGTTGACTATTCTATCGCTTGGGCGTTGCTCCCACTCACGGAAAAGAGGCGGTAACCGATTACGTTACCGTTACGCAGGACGCAGACGGTTCTCTTACGGCGACGATTTCCTGTAAAAAGGCTTTCGATTCGGATAAAATCATCGTTACCGTTACCACTCGCGACGGCGGATATACGGCAAAATGCACGGTATCGTTCGTGGGCGTTGCAAACAGTATTGTGATTAACAATTCTACGCTCAATCCTATCAGCGACAGTAAGCGCGGCGTGTATTATCAACTCGGAACGAATAAAACCTACAATTTCGATATTGCTCTCGATAACATTTTCGGCAAAGTAGGTTCGCAAAACCTGACGGTAACGCTCGGCGGTTCGGGTGAATTGTATTTCGGCGATGAGTTTGTCAGCGGCGATAGCGGTATGGGTAGTTTTTCAAATATGGCAAAAAGGAAAATGTCGGATATGGTAAACAAATTTATCACGTCCGCAACCATTTCCGGGAATACGCTCACGCTGAAAACGGGTTCCACGGTGATTGAAAATTACTATGACGAAATGGTCAACGATACCGAGTATTACACAGGCACGACCTATAAAGGCAGATACGTTTTTTATGACGAATACGACCTTACAGGCGGCAAAGATTACGATACGAACAGCGAAGCAAACGTATCGGCTCTTCCTTCGTGTTATTTCACCGTAACCGTTAAAGACACCGTAAGCGGCGTTTCTGAAACAATCAAAGTTTGGCTTGTCACTTCCGTTAAAAGCGTAAGCCTTGATAAGACTAACGTTTCAATATAAGAAGCGATTTTCGGAGGTGAGAAATGACGAATAAAGCGACAAAAATCATTACTTATATTCTGCTTGTTCTTGCCGTAATAACCATTATCGGCGTTGTGGCGCACTTTACAAACGGGTTTACGAGCGACTTTAAGACTTTCTACGTTACCGTTGACGGAAAGGATGTAATGACTTCTTCCAGCGGTTACAAAGTTACAATCGAAAAGCCCTTGCAAGTGGACGTCAAATATACTTTTAATTTCGCTACCGACGAAACGAAAGACTATTCAGTAAAGATTGTTCCGAACAAGATTGAAAACAGCGATTTTACATACACCGTTGACGGCGAAAGCAAATCGTTTCAATCCGAAACGGATCTGACGGCTGCTTTTGCAATCGACAAAGGCGAAAAATCTTTTATCGTTAAACCGAAAGGAAAATCGCTTACCGAAGTTCTGACTGCATTTTACGGTAAAGAAGTAACCGATTGTGAAAACAAAGGCTATACGGATATGTTTACGATAATCGTAATGTCCTATAACGGCGAAGCAAGCGTAAAACTCAATTTCACGGTTGCAGGCAAAGTTACCGGGGTATCGTTCGATAAGGAGGTGATTTTGTTTTGATGCAAGCGACAAAAACGAGATTAGTATCAATTTTTCTCGCTTTTGTCTTGGGAATATGTGCCGTCATTACCACGGCGGCACAAACGCCCCTTGTGGCAAGAGCGGAAAGCATAACTTATTCGGGAGTAATGGAAGATTTGAAAAAGGATACGTCGTTTAAGCTGGAAAACTATCCGACTAAAGCCGATGATTATTCATTACAGATAATCCAACTTGCGGAAAGCAGCGACAAAGAACTTTTCGTTTACGTCTACCAGCCGAGCGGAAAAGCCAAAAACTTCAAAGCGTCCTCTATCAACATTTCGACCACGATAAACGATTCCATTTCGTATCTGAATTACAAACTCGAATTGCTAAACAGTAGCGGCGTGTTTTACAAATACAAAGTTTCGGGGCTTACGGTAAAGGACGAAAGCGTGAGATATTACGCTATTAGTTCAATATACCGTCCGTTCGATGAGAGTATCGACAAACAAGCAAGCGGCGGAAATACCATAACCGAAGTCAATTACGCGGGCAATAAGCAGTATTGTTTCGGCGAGATAAACGGCAAACCGTATGTAAATTGCGTGGATATAGAAACGATAGTCGTTACGGATAAGTTTGTGGGGTTCGTAAGGTATAAAGACGGTTTCAAACTGTATGTAGGCGCATGCGACAGCCATTTCGTAGCGTTCAACACAAATAAGCCTATGGACAAACTTCTTGAAGCCGACGTGTATTATACAACGCAAAGTTACGATTGGTCTTCCGTTCCCTTTGTCGGGGTAAAAGAAACGTTCGGGGATAAAGCGGACAAATACGCCTATCTCAAATACACTGACAAAGTTGAGCATACAGGCGGTGGATTATTTGCGGGAACGTATAAGTGGGACAGGATTCAGACGATTGACGACTTCATCAAAGGCGAAAACCGCGAGAATATCTACCACGGCGCAGTTCTCGACGTAAAGACTTCATCGAAACTGACGGACGAAGCACTTGTCGAACTCAAAGGCAAGAAATGGGTGTTGCGTTTCGCCGAAACGAATTATTCGCTGAACGGCTATGCGTCAACCGGTTCTACATTTGAAAGTTATACGCTCGTTGGCGACGTAACTATCCTTCAATTGAAGTTTGAAACAGACGGAATTACCTACAACTTGGGCGTTATAGACAACAAACAAACGGGCGGAAAAGAACCGTCTAACAAAACGGAAATTGACGTGAGTCTGAACAACCGCGGCAAGACAATTTTGTATCTGTTATTGCTCATACTTCTGCTTGTTTTGCTCGCTCCCGTGTTGCCTTACGTATTACAGGCAATCGTATTTGTAATATCGCTCCCGATTAAAGGAATTGCAGCAATCGGAAAGGTTTGCAAACGAAAGCGGCAGGAACGAAAAGAACGAAAAATTTACGAAAAAGTCGTAGCGACGATTGACGAGCCGGACTACGGAAATTACGACGATTACGACTAAAACAAACGACGCCGGCGGGAGAAATTCTGTCGGCGTTATTTTTATTAAATTTCAGGAGGTTTTACATTGAAAACATTTAAGAGAATCATAGCGATTTTATTGCTTATCATCATAGTTTTGGCGGTGAGTTATTTTGCCTATACGGCAAAGCAAATACCGCCCGAAAATACGATTTCGGAGGTGCTTTATGAAGTGGCAACGACGGCTTAATATTGCACTCACGATAGCCCTTACAACGGCGTTTATTTTGCTCGGTATACTCACGTTCCAACAATCCTATTGTCGCACTTTTGAGGCTTTAATCGACTTATATGGCGGTTTTAAGTATTATTTCCGCGTATTATTCGGTTTTGGGGCGGAAGGTTTACCGAGCGTAACGGACTATTCAAAAGTTATGGAATGGACGGTAATTCTACCGTCGGATTTCGAGAGTTTCAAGGTCAATGCGACGACATATTTTTCAATGCTTTTCAGCAAGGAAAATTTCTTATCTTGGTTATCTGCGGTAGGCACAAAAGCAAGCGTCTGGGCAAAGGTTTTAACCATACTTTTGCCGTGTATTATAGCACTTATAATCGTAATAAAACGGCTATACGCAAGCAGCAACACAAAACACAACGTAGATACAATTCCTTTGCGTGTATTCAAGAAAATATCCGCCGTAACGTATCAACCGACGAAGCGGTTTATATGCTGTTATATAGACTTCTTGCGTGAGCATTCGTGGATATGGATTTCGTGGGCGGTTATGTGGGCGTTTCACTTAAATATCGCAAGTATTGTAATAGAATTTTTCGCCTATTACTTCTTCTTTGCGGTATCGTTTCGAGCGGATACTATATACACGCAATTCGTAAAACTCGCGCGAGATCTGCAACCGTTTTTCAGGTTCTTTCCGTGGTGGTCGCTCCTTATTATCTGCTACGTTTTGTTCGAGCGTTGGCGTAAAAAGGTTGCGCTTAACAAATTACGCAAATGCGAAGCGAAGAATTGCGGGTTTATAAACGCATTACCTATCGTTTCGATGACGTGCGGCAGTATGGGTAAACGCAAAACCACGATGATAACGGATATGACGTTATCCCAAGAAGTAATGTTCAGACAAAAAGCATTCGAGATATTGCAGAAAGCGGATATGAAATTTCCGTATTTCCCGTGGATATGCTTTGAAAAAGAACTCGCCGCGTGTATGGAATACGGAACGGTATATAACCTTGCGACAGTCAAAGAATGGGTAAAACTCAAACGCAGTCGATACGAAAAACACGGCAATGCTTTATGGCAATTATACGGATATGACTGTCAGAGATACGGTTTTACATACGACGACGCATTAAAAATAAGCGAATTATTCGACGTGTTAGAAACGTATGCGCAGGCATTTTTCATATACGCTTTGCAAACGAGCCTTATCGTAGCGAACTATTCTATACGAACGGATAACCGCTTACTGTCGGAAGATAATTTCCCTCTGTGGGCGTTGGACTTCTTCACCGACGGGAAAAGGTGCAGCAGACACTCCCATATTCTGGACTTCGACGTATTGCGTTTAGGCAAAAAGATTTTGGATAATAACCCGAAAGCAGGCAGTTTCGAGTTCGGCGTTGTCGCTATAACCGAAATAGGTAAAGAGCGTGGAAACAACCTTGAATTAAAGGAAGTCAAGAAAAAGAACGACGAAACAAACCAAAAGAACGACCTTTTCAACTCGTGGCTGAAAATGTGCAGACACTCCGCAACGGTAGATAATTTTCCGTTCATAAAGGTGTTCACGGACGAACAACGCCCCGAAAGTTGGGGCGCGGACGCAAGAGATCTATGCGACATTGTAAATATCGTTTCCGCCGGGGATACAAAACTTGCTCTGCCGTTCTACACGATAGAAGATATGGTGTCCGAAATAGCGTTTAATCGCTTTATAGCCCTATATTACGATTTCAGATACCGCCGCGGCGACAACACTTTGCTCGTGCATATTCTGAAATCCGTAACCGCTTGGCTATGGAAACGCAACGCTCGAATTTACAACAAATACGGTTATTCTATTGTCAAAGTTGAGAAAGAACGCGGCACGATGGACGGAAAACCCGAAAACAAAAAGTATTTCCTTATGAACTACAAAATTTACCGTAACCGTTTCACTACGGACTGTTTTTCGGACTACTTCAACGACTTGGCAGGCAAAACGAACGTCGGGCTTATGGACTATATCGAATATGCGACCGAGAAAGCGAGCGTTGACGAACTCAAAGCACAAAACAGTTATTTCATAAACGGTCTATACCGTGACGAAGAAGGAGCGTGATATTATGCCATACGCAGAAGCAAAAATATATCACGACGGTAGTCACTTTGTCGCTATACCGTATGTTTCTAATCCACGAAGCCGACGACCAAAACCGCCCGAAGAACAAATCGCTGTTGTGGACGAAAATGCGGATAACGAAACTATAGACGGACTTTCTGAGAGCGATGAACATACTAACGATATCTCTGAGGCTGGCGAAAAGTCTGTCGTAGAGTCTGTCGAAAAGGGTGACGAAACCCAAAGTAAGTTTGAACGTAAGCTGACACGTAAGGAATTGTTTGAGGAATTATATAATGAAACGAGAGATAAAAAACGGAGCGAACGAAAGAAAATAATAACAGAAAAAATGTTGCCGTATTTTCGGGACAAGCAAGCGACGGCAGAGTTTGTCAACGCACAGTTTGAAAGGAAACTAAGGAACATTATTTGCCGAAGAGTCAGGCTTATGCGTAAGGTAAACTTGCAAACATTCAACTATTTTTGCACTTTTACTTACGATAGTGCGAAGCATACGGAAGAAAGTTTTATGCGGAAATTAAAAGGCTGTTTTAAGATGATGTGCCATAGAAGGAATTGGAAATACGTTGGGGTATGGGAGCGATCGCCGGAAAAGAAACGGTTACACTTTCACGGACTGTTCTATATTCCCGACGGTGCGATGGTGGGCGAACTCATAGAAGTACACGATTATTCTCCTATAAAGAAGAAAGTGCAGCATACGATACAGAATACATATTTCAACGAACGGTTCGGACGTTCCGATTTTAAGCCCGTAGTGGATAGACGGATGTTGGGTGAGGCTGTCGCATATCTGACGAAATATATGGAAAAGACGGGCGAGAAGATTGTGTATTCTAAAGGCTTACCTCAGTATTTTATTTCAGACATTCTGGACGAAGACGTTGTATGCACGATAGGGCAGGAAGATAGAAAACTATTGCTTTATGATAATTTTAATTGCTGGGACGAAGGCTGCCTCGTCGGACCGGTGAGCAAAGAAGTAATAGCACAAATGCGCAAAAGCAATTAAGCGGAAACCCGCGCCTGAAAATACGGGCTAAAAACGGAAAATTGCCGTAACCGAAAAAATAGCGGTGATTCGCCAAGCGGGTTAGCGGCGAACACCGCTTTCGTTACGCTTTCGTTTTCCGTTATTTCGGTCGGTTCGGTTAAGTTTTTGGCGTGTGCTTGTCTGCGCCGCGAAGCGGCGCTCTCGTATCAAGACAAGGAGGCCCTCCCATAAAAAGACACCCCAGAACGCCACGGTTGCAAATTGACTTTTTTGATGTTTTACAATGTTTTGATGGAAGTCTATACAATCAAAAATATCATAGAAATAGATAAAATAACAGAATAGGATTTATGTAGTTGTCCGTATAAACATGAATGACGGTGTATTGTTATGGAAAATCGCTTGAAAAAAATAAATAAAAATAACACAACCAATATTTCAAATATTTTAAAACTTATAAAAATTTCACAGAAACTATTGACTTTTGGAAAAGTTTGTAGTATAATACAATAGAACAGTAAATAGAGTAGAAACATTAAAGGTTTCGATAGTAACACAAGCCCGACAAGGTATATGCTATATTTTGCCGAGTGGTCTATACTGTGAAAACTATATAGATAATTTTGGTAAATGACAATATAGCGCATAGGATTGCGGGACATTGTGTGTCTCTATTTCCTATGCGCTGTTTTTATACTAATAATGGTGGTAGATCTCAAGGGTTAAATTTGATGTGTTGTGTAATGATAATTCAGTAGATTTAACCCAATATGCAAGTTAGTAAAAATTATTGCAAGAGGTAAGCTATGTTAAAACTAAATGATGTAACAAAAATTTATCAAACCGCGTCGAAAGAAAAAGTAACAGCATTATCAAATGTTAGTTTATCTATTGATAAAAGCGGGATTGTTTTTATTGTGGGACAGTCAGGCAGTGGAAAAACAACATTATTGAACCTTATTGGTGGATTGGATATGCCGGAACAAGGAGAAATACTTGTTGAAGAACATGTTTTAGGTGGAGATATTCCATTAGAAAAATATAGGCAAAATTATGTAGGATTTGTTTTTCAGGAATACAATTTGTTGGAAAATTTATCGGTTTATGAAAATATAGCTATTGCAGTGTCTAGTTGTACAAAAAGAGAACTGAATGAAAAAATAGTTAAAGTTTTAAAAGAAGTTGATCTTTCCGGATATGAAAACAGAAAAATGAACGAACTGTCTGGTGGGCAAAAGCAAAGAGTTGCAATTGCTAGAGCTTTAGCGAAAAATACATCGATTTTACTTTGTGATGAACCCACGGGGAATTTGGATAGTCATACAAGCAAAGAAATATTTGATTTATTAAAGAAGATTTCTCTTGAGAAAACCATAATTGTTGTTTCGCACAATGAAGAATTAGCAAAAGAATACGCAGATAGACTGATACGGATTGCCGATGGGAAAATTATTTCAGATCAACAATATGTAAGCGAGATAACAGTCAACGATTCTAGTAATAAAACGGTCAATAATGTGCCGTTCAGACACAAATTAAAACTTGGATTTAAAAATTTATTTACACAAAAATTTAAAACTTTGATAGCGTCTTTATTGTTGTTGCTTTCATTGGTAACTTTGTGTACTATGCAAATTTGTCTTAATTATAATTCGGAACGTAATCTTGCGAAATCTTTATCTGGTGAAAAAACGCTAGTCGTACTGCAAAACAATTCAACAAGTGGAATATCTAATGTTTCAGAAAGATATCCAATTAAAGCGAATTTATCCAAATATGTTCCGGAAAATAAATTTTATGACGGCTATCGCACGATATACGGAACAGTATTTATCTGTAACAATGCTGAAATAAGCAAAGATTTTTACGTTAAACAGGATTTAGGTAAAAACGAAGCTTATATTTCGGATTATTTTGTTGATATAATAATCAAGTTGAATGACGATTACAGAGATTTAGTTTATACGAATTATGAGGATTTATTGGGACAAGAGGTTGTATATCAAAATATAGTTCTTTTTAAGATTGCAGGGATATTAAAAACTGATTATAAGGAATTCTTAGATGAAAGAGGCAATCAAAAGGAAAATAAGATAACAGCTTTTGAGGATAAAAAAAATTATACTAATACATATAAGTACAAACTAAATTACGAGTACAATGCCATATATACCACACTCGAAGCCTTTAATCAGATGTATATAGGAAAAAACAGTAGTAATTACTATCAAGATGAAGGTTATCAAATTTATACAACGGAAGCTAATTATCGAGCAAATTTAACGAACATTCATATCTATAACAGTAGTGTAGAAGGTTTACAATATTTTGATAATTCAGGGTATTTAAATACCACCAAACAAAGTAATAGTGGCGAAGGGGTATTGTTTAATGAACTTCAGGACGATGAGATAGTAATAAATGGTGAATTATATAATTGTATATTTGGAAGTAATATTAATTGGGAAGAATTTAGAATGAATTATCAGTACGGAATCGATAGTGGTAATCTTTTGACGGATAAATTATCAAACTTGGGTAAAACGATTGATATTTCAATCAAAGATTCTAACGGGAATATTGTAATTGATATTTTAAAGAAAAAAATAGTAGGCGTAAATTCAATTATTAAAAATGATATAGAAGGTGATGCTATTTATTCTGCTTATGGAACAAAAAAATGTTTTAGTATTGAGAATACAAATCTTGCCGAACACTACGTTTCGGAATTACAATGGACGACACTGAATAGCAAACAAAAAATATTACAGGATTTAAGGAATGAATCAATTGTAATAGCTGGTGTACAAGCTATGTTGATTTATGAAAAAGAGTATATTATAAGTCAAATGAGTTATTTCTTAATTGTAATCTCAATTATACTTTCAATGCTTACGATAATTTCAACTTTCAATCTGGTTAACGCAAAAATTCGTGATAATCAAAAAGAAATAGGAATTTTGATGGGAATTGGATTTAACAATAAAGACATTATTTTCATATATCTATTTTCTATGCTATGTATGATTATGTTCTCGTTCTTAATGACTTTAGCTATCATTTATTTAGGTGTACACATCGCAAATTTATTACTGCAAACAAAACCGTTTGTCAATATTATTTTCTTTGATGTTGATTTATTAACTTACCTTACAATATTGCTGGCAGGATTGATAATAGCTATTTCAAGTTTAATACCACTCTTAACATTGTCAAATAAAAAACCAATTGATATTATAAAAAGCAAATAAACGGAGGTTGTTAAATGAAGCGCTTGATTACTTTATTAATATGTTTTACATTGTTTTGTTGTTTTACAGGGTGCCGTTTAGGCAAACAAAATAAAGATGTCGTTGATAAAAATTTCTATTGCAAAGTTATAGATGAAAATAATATTGCGATATGTAATTTAAAAACTTATCCAAAATCGGGAACAGTCTTTTTTCCGGAGAAAATTGAGAATTATACAGTGTCGGAACTTGGCTTTAATTCTGGATTGGGTTTTGGTGGAAATGGATATTTTCATATGTCTGACCAAAACGGGACAGTTATAAGGCGATGTTATTTCCCGCGCTCTATAAAGGAAATTGGTTCCGGTTATATGTATCTAACATCGGGAAATCTACAAATCTTTTATTGTGGTGAAATAGTTGACTTAAACAACTTTAATGCGGACGAAAAAGTGAAAATATATGTTCCAAGTGAAAAATATGCATTATTTAAAGAGGTATTATCGGAATATTTTGGAGGTAGTTTGTTAAAGGCTAATGTTTCCTATTGTTTGAATTACGATGGGAATAATTATTACTACATTGATTATTACGAAAGCGGCGAAAAAATTTTGTATATTCCCCCCGAACCGCAAAGAGATGGTTATTCGTTTGGTGGGTGGTTTAAAGAAACCAATTGTGTGAATCAATGGAATTTCAATGTCGATACATTGCAAATTACAAAAGAAGAACAGGAGGTAAAATTATATGCGAAATGGATAGCCAAATAATGCGTAAAGAATTAAGGAGGGGTATTTTCTTTTAATCCGTTCTTTATGAATAGGATTACCAGTTTTGTAATTAGAATCTATTATTAGAATCTATTATTAGAAAGAGGTGAAATGATGAAGCATTTGAAGTTTAAAATTTTTATAGTAATAATATTTTTGTTTGTTGCGGTAGCGGGATTTTACGGTAATAGTTTGGATGTGTTTGCGGCAGGAACCGCTGATAACTTACATTCACAGACTAAGATATATAACTCAAATAATGCGGATTATTTTGATGGTTGCGAAGATTATGCCGATTATGTAAATTCCGCTCCAACAATTACTGTTTTGACACACGGCTTAGGCTCAAAGGCATATTATTGGAGCAATGATTAAAGGCATATTATTGGAGCAATGATTATAGTATAAGTAATGGCAGAAAATTAGCATATAATTCAAATTCGCTCATTAATAAAATTTACGAGGATTTGGAGGGACAAATGACACTATACCTTGCAGAAGGTGTAGATAAAGGAAGTTCGGTCGATTTTGATTTTGAATTAAAGAAATATTCTTATGAAGATTACATAAATTCAAATGACGGAAAACCTACAAGCGTAATAGATGACGTATCAAAACACATTGTGATAGCTTTTAATAGCAGTGTGGCAGATAGTTCTAATTATACGGTTTATAATGAATTTCACACTATTTTAGACAATATTTCTGCACAATATAAAAATCTGACAGGTGTATTACCACGATTTAATTTAGTTGGCCACAGTAGAGGCGGTATCACAAATATTATGTATGCAGCTGAACATCCGTATAACGTAGCTTCGGTGTTCAGCTTAGGGACGCCCTATAGTGGTTCTGCTTTGGGCGAACTTGAAATTTTATTAGGAATGATGGGCTACACAGATGAAAATTATGTGGTGGACAATGAAGGTGTAGAAAGCATAATGAATGAAGAAGAGTTACAAAACATTCGTGACGCATGGAATAGTGCTTATACGGCCGATGTAAATATGAATGTTGTTGCATATGGCTCTATGACCTCGATTCATTTATTGGAAGCATTAATTGAGGATATGGATATAAATTATGAAAAATATGAGAGGGATTATGGAACATTTGTAAATGATTATTCTGATCTCATTAATTCAGTAATTAATGTTATTGAAGATTGTCCTGGTTTGACTAGTACTACACTAAATTTTGTCGATGGTCTCGCAAAAATATTTAATGATTTTGGTATTGATTTATTTGATGTTTTATTTACAAAAATAGATCCAAATTTAGAGGGGAAAATTACTTACAAAGAAGTAAGTGATGTGCTCGGCTTGGTAAATGTAATAAATAACGAAGTCGTTATTATGGATGACCTATTTATCGATTTGAACTCTCAATTAGGATATGGTTTTGAAGATGGAATATCATACAATGGATTCAAACGTTATACTAAAATCTTTGGAGCGGAGGATTATACTGAGAATAGGGCAATTCCAACACAACCGGGCATAGTTCATAATTTGGAAATTATGAATGAAACATATATGAACGATATTGCAAATTCATTAGTTTTTGGAACCCCCACAAGTGCAATAGTTGGGTTATCTGATGATTTTAATGGATCATACTTGTTCAATTTAGGTAAAGCATTTAGTTTTACGCCTACACATAAAGGGACAAGAAAATTTACGGCAAACGGATGCACGATTAAATTATATCAATATGATGCAAATAATTGTTTACAGGTAATTGAAACCGTACAAAATAGTTTAACTTATGAATATGTTAGCTCCATACGATATTTGTTGATTGTTGAGGCGGATTCGATAAATAATGTGGGGATTTCATTTAGCCTCGAAGATAAAATGGAGCTTGGAGATAATACTGTTGAGGTGGGTTCTGGAGATAAAAGAATTTACAAATTAACAGCTTCCGTATCAGGGTATTATCTAATCTCGGTTAGTAACACGAAAATTTCATTATCTGGAGCCACTTATATTACATCGGGCAAGTATTATGTACATTTAAAAGCTAATACAGCTAAATATATATACTTGACCAATTCGGCGGCTTACTCAATAACTGTCAATGTTGAAGTATATACTCCGAACGAAATTGATTTGAATCAAACAACTCAGATAATAAATAGCAATCAAAAAGTGATGAAATTCACGAATCCCTATAATTCAAGCATGGCTTATAAATTGGATATAAGCTGGCCGAGCGGATCAAAATATGCATCGGTATATAATTCTAATGGAAGCTATATTGGATCTGTAACTACAAGTGGAACAAACAAGACTTACTCATTTACATTAAGTGCCAGACAAACTTGCTATGTGATTTATTCTAGTACAGACTCGTCAATTACATCAAATTTGTATATCAATCCCACACAATTGAGATGGCGAATAGATGGTACGCTTTATGACACTAATCGCATTCAACTTCCGAGAGGAGATTCGTATACAATTGAACTGGTGGTTCTTTATAATGGCACGATTGTGGATTATACATCGCCTTATGTCAATACATCTAGTGCTAATTTTGTATTTTCAAACAATAAACTAAGTATAGATAAAAAAGCTTTAATTGGATATGATATTACAATTTATCCAACGCTTGCCCCAGACTATTTATTGACAGTTCAAGTTGGTTATGATAATAAATTTAGTTGGTCTGTGTCAAATAGCGATGTGGTTACATTGTCTTGGAACGTAAATGAAACTTTTGATAGAATCAATTTTACTATAACAAATAAAAATGGATCATATACGTTATCAAAGAGCATAACCAGTTTTGACATAACAAGTTATCTTCCAACATCTTTAGGAAGTACAACAATTAAACTTAACAGTGTTGTAATAAATGGGATTACTTTCAATAATGGGACTGATTTTTTAAATGTTAGTAGTAAGACGGTAAATAACTTATTTGCTGGCGGGTCAGGAACAAATTCGTCCCCATATACAATAAATTGTTATAGACACTTAAATAATATTAGGAAAAGCACATCAAGTTCGGTTTATTATAAGTTAACGCAAAGTATTAATTTGAATGGTTATATTTGGACGCCTATTCAAAGTTTCAGTGGAACAATAAATGGGAATTATCACACGCTTTATAACATGAAAGTGTTGGTTACGACCGACGGAGGGGATTACGGTTTTGTTAAGTATTTATATGGAACAATTCAAAATTTAAATTTCTCCGATGTGAAAATTCAAACGAGTAATTTATCTGCTGCCGATACTGTAATGTATATTGGCGCAGTGGCTGGATGTTGCGGCACAAGCGGAAAGGTCTTGAATTGTGATGTTTCGGGAAGTAGCACGTATGATGTTCGATTGTTTAAGGCGTATCTTGGAGGAATAGTTGGCTTAAATAACGGATATGTTTATGACTCAGATAATTATGGTTCTCAAATGAATGTTTCAGGATATGCTGGTGGTATTGTGGGGGTTAACAGAGGAAATGTTGAATATTCACATGCTTCGAATGTTACAATTAATTACTATTGGAATACAGCTAATGGACGTGTAGGTGGAATTGTTGGACATAATGCAGAAACAGGAACAATATCTAGGTGCTATAGCTCAGGTATGTTTAATTGGGATAGTACAAGTAATAACAGGGATATTTTACCCTCATTAGGACTTGTTGTTGGTCATAACCAAGGCGTGTATAGTGATTGTAGTACAAATATGGGCTACAATATATCCTATTATTATTGGCATTTTATAGGTTGGTATGATCAAAGTGATCGATGCTTTAAAGTAGATGAAGGAAAAGTTGGCTATCAAGAATAAGGATTCAGAAAAATATCCAAAGGCATATTGAAATGTAGGTCCGTAATATAAATAACAAGCCATAAAGAATTAAGGTCAAGGGAGAAATCCCCTGACCTTAATTCTTTTGCGAAAGGGTGGCTTATAGATCCTCTGTGAAATAAATACGAAATTAGTTATTGCAAATGTAGTATTTGTCGTTCAATGTAACTTTTGAGCTGACAATATCCGGTTTGCCGGTAGCGTAGGCACGAAGAATGTATTTGTCTGAAGGTTCTACCAAAAGCGGAATATTGCCTTCGGTAAATTGTGAATCGTCCGATACTTCGAGAATTTTGAAACCTTTCTTTATAAGGTCTGCTGAGAATTGCCATTTCTTTTCAAAAAGTCCGAAAGAATCCATAATGATAGAAATATCTTTTTCGGGGTGATAGGCGGTAATGCGATAATAATTGTTTTCCATAGTTAAATCTCCTTTGCGGTTATGCCGCTATTTGTTTAAGTTTTCTGTTTGCGTAGGGCAGCCATTTTTTATTTACGAATTGCATTATGCTTTCGTTCGGTTTGCTGTCGTGGTCGCCGTAACATTGAAGCACCTTTCTATCTTTCAAAGAGTATTCAACGGTTACAAGTGGTTTTTCGGGTTCGTCTTTCATTCGGATAAAGAAAATAAGCGATTCTTCGCGAGCAAACTTTTGGTCATAACCCATACGGCCTACGCAATGATGAAGTTCTTCTCCTTCGCGTATTAAGTCAGACGGCTTTTGTGCAATAATCGCTATATAGACGGACTTTTTATCATATTCGAGTCCTAAATACTTGCTTGCTACGGCAGCGAATTTGTCGTAAAACTCCTTGCGTTCTTGTTCGTCTTTCAATGCTTTTGCGGAGAGATATTCGTCGATTCGTATATCGTGCCAACGTTTGAAATCGTGGGGATAACGGTTCTTTTCCTCGTTCATATCTAAGCCGAGATATTGGCAAGCGTCGAGATAATCTCTATAGGAATAAAAGTTCGTGTTTTGTTTTTCGATATAATCCAAAAATTTGCTAACTTCATTCCTTACAAGTTCCTTTACGTTACCGATTTGGTCCGCATGGTCAAACCGTATTTTTCGTATTGCAAAGTTATCGATTTCTCGTATCGGTTTGCTGGTTTTGTAAGCTTTGATTATGGAGGCAATGTAGTAAGAAGATAACGCAATATCATTTCTATTTGTTGCAAGCCATTTGCGAAACTTTTTATCTTTACCGCAAAGCCGTAAAATTTGCGTTGACATTGCGATTTTATGTAATCCGAGTTTAGTCAGATATTCGATTTGCGGAAATTTCTCATAAAGTCGCAAGTATTTGAATACATGTATGCCCGTGTATCTGTCAACGGCGCTGTATTTGTATTCGGGAAAGTGTTGTAAGATATAATCACGGTTGACTATCGGTGCGTAAGGATCGAACATATTGTCGGAAGCCCAACCCCAACCATTGCTTTCATACCAATCGGGGTATTTTGAAAGCCCTTGATCGTGCCAACCGACAGTATATCCTGCAATATATGTAAATTGTATGTCTTTACCGAAACATCTATCCGAATGAACGCCGTGAACGACAACGGGCTTACAATACCATTGTTTTTTATATTCTCGAACGGCTACCGTAACTTTAACGAGTTCGCTGTCGTTTTTCGTAAAGTAAGCATAAAAGCGAGTTCGGCCGAACGGTGCGGTTTTTAATTGATCGTCGTAAAGTTTAATCTTTTTCTGTATGTATTTCGGAATGGGTTTTATCTTTTCGATTTTCATTTTTATCTCACCTCAACTTTGTTTCCAAACAAGGCGAATATCTCATTCGGAATAGATTGTTTTGTTACTGTTTCGGGCTCGTCAATGCCTTGCGGTTCGTATATATCACCGTCAAATTCACGCAAATCTTCTTCGGACAATATTTCGCCCGTATCTTCGTCTATAAGCCGATTATCGATATGTAACAGGCTTGGAATAAACTGTGTTTCGCGTTCGTTTTCGATGATATAAAGGTCGTGTTTTCTCACGATTTTAGCGAAGTAATTTTCGGCAGCGTGGTAAGGGAAACCAATCATCGGAACACGTTCTTTCAAACCAACGTCACGGCTTGTAATAGTGAGTTCCATTTCATTCCCGAGCATTACAGCGTTATCGCCTAAAACTTCATAGAAATCGCCTAAGCGATAAGCCACGATTGAAGTAGGGTGTTCCGACTGGTATGCGATATATTTTTGATATATAGGATTACCTTTTGATTGTTCGATAGGGTGGATCGCCGTTTGGTTTCGTTCTTCTTCGGCAACCTGTCGTAGGATGTCAAGTTTTTCTTCTTCGGTAAATTCTTCATCATCTGTGTCTGTTTCGGTAGTTAAAGTATCCGTTTTGGTATCTTTAACTTCGGTATCGTCGATTTTATCGAAAATAGAAAACTGTAAATTCTGCGGTTTCTGCGGTTGCGGTTTTACCGTTGCAGGTTTTGGTGTAGCGACCTTTTTCGGCGCGGGTTTATATTCTTCGCCGTCTATGGTGTAAAGCGTGCCTTCGATCGAATCTTCTTCAAAAAAGTGGATTGCCCAGCCATACACTGTAGCATCATCGATGCAAGCGGAATTAGCACCTTTTTCGGCAAGTTTTCTCGCTTCTTCGCAAGCATATTTCATAAAGCCGGAAAGCGTCTTTTTGTTTAATAAAGGGTGTCCGTCTTTTTCAAACGGTGTGCCGTTATTTATCTTGTCGGCAAGGGTTTCGCTCGCATTGTTCTGTAAATAGGTGAGTATAAGTTCTTCTTGCTTGTTTTGTGGGGTAAGGTTTAACTTAATCATCGTTTTTACACTCCTTTTCGAGTATTTCTAATATTTGTTTTTCTTCGTATCCGACCGAGCAAAGCCAGATAATCGTTGCAAGCGTTTCAAGGCTCGCTCCTTGTCGGGCTTTTTCAAATAATTTTTCATATTGCATGCAATCGCCGCTTGTAAACCATTGATTTTTGTTGCAAAGGCGATATAGGGTTTCTGTTGAAATTTTCATTTTTTATGCTCCTTAAAACGGTAAATCTTCGAGTAAATCGGCAGCCGTGCCTTCCAAATCGTCAAGCGTCGTATAGTTGTTAAAACCGCCGCGATAATCCGTTTCGTTTTTTGCCGTGCGGATAAGTATGTGGTTATACCACTCGTCGGAAAAGTAGCGAACATCGGATATGGATACGTAAACGCATTTATTTTCCACGCTTTTTATGAAAGCCGAAAAGCAGTAGTGGTTTTTACCGACGTTTACAAGTTGCCAATGGTTTTGTTTGCATATAGAACGAAGGTAATTGATATATTTGGTTTGAAACGATTTGTAGTCATCGCCTGTATAACAGCCTGAAGAAAACTCGTAACCTACGTATTTTTTCAAGTCTTTGATATTTGCCATAGCGATTATCTCCTTAAAATAATTTTGAAATTTTGATGCGCTTATACTGCAAGCCGTTATCTCGTCTTAATTTGATTACCGCCTGTTTTAACGTATAAAACATATAAGATTGCGAAACGTGAGTATCTTCGTCGTAGTAGTCAAATACGAGCGTTCCGAAGTGGTTGTAATGGTAGAAAATGTATCTCATTTATCGACTCTCCTGTAAACGTCGTCAACGTAGAACTGACAAACAAACCAATTAAAAAGGGCGTGACATTTCACACCCTTATAATCGACTATGTAATCATTGTTTCCGACTTCTTCCAAGACGGTTATTTCCGCCATTTCGCCGTTAAGCGAGTGAATGTGTGCCATTGCTTTATAACTCATTTGAGTCTACCTCCAAAATACGTAATTCAAGAAATTCGTGCAGATACCAGTCAAGTTTGCAGGATAGATTCCACCAAAGTTCGTGTTCTTCGCCGTCGGTAAAGGTTTCGTTGCAATCCAATTCATAGTTGTGTTGCAATTTGTCGTTTTCAAAAGCGTTTCCAGCCCAACTCATATCGGTGTTCTTTTCGTTTTCGATAATCTCATTAAAGCGTTCAACGGCTTTTTCATAGGTAGAATAAGCTTGCGTATCTACACCGTCGCAATCGTCGGTGCAATATTGAAATAAAACAAGATAAATTTTCATATTTTCACCTCACGCAACTCTTTTAATACCGCCGCCGAACGAGCGGATACCGATTGTGCCGAATTCAGAGCAAAAGTCATCGGTTTTATTCCATACGTAAGCGTAGGCGTAAAACATATTGCCTTGCGGATAAAGCATTTCATCCCATTCCTCTTCATAATCGGGTATGTAAAGAAAGTCGTAACATTCGCCGAATTCCAAGTATTCGTGAGTTACCGCATATACAAGGACGTTGTGTTTTTCTTCAAATTCCTTGATTTTTGCCATAAGTTCCGGTTCTTGATATGCCCAGAAACCGCCATAGTTTTCATAGAAACAAACGCTGTTTTTGTCTTTGAAACCTTTGATATAGGGCTTGTAAATGTCCAATTTGTTCATCAGTTCGATTGCTTTTTGTTTTTTGTTTTCGATTGTAATTTTCATAGTTTTTAACTCCTTATTGTATTTCGATTAAGCCGTCGCTGTATTCTTCTATGCCGTCATACTTGAAACTTTCGCCGTAGCGTTCGTAGTCGATATAATCTTCAAGTTCAGACGGAATATTGTAACCGCAGCAGTCAAGCATTTCACGTCCGTAATCTTCCCAGTCGTATCCTCGCCACAGATCTATATCATCATTCCATCTGTGACCGCGGGATTTTACTCTTTCTTCAAAATCGTCGAAACAACTCACTTCAAGAAAAGC
>FR893385.1:0-15523 GCA_000433315.1 Firmicutes bacterium CAG:345
AAACCGCTTCCCCAATTTACTTGGGGAAGCTCGGTCTAAAACTTCTATATCGTCTTTAAATTTTTTCATCTACTATCTATTAGTTGCTATCTTGATCCCAATCTGTAACATAAACTGGTTCAGCAATTGAAGCAATCTTTTCATTAACTTTAGCTTCATCAGCTGTTGCATCATAGTTT
This sequence comes from Firmicutes bacterium CAG:345, assembly GCA_000433315.1. Classification (NCBI taxonomy): domain Bacteria; kingdom Bacillati; phylum Bacillota; species Firmicutes bacterium CAG:345. Next base: position 180 of record FR893385.1, read on the forward strand.
TCAAATGTTACATCAGAATTGAATTGGAAGAAACCAACCATAGAATCTGCTGGAGTATATGTAAGTGTTGTTGAATCATATGTACCCATTAAATAATCAAGGATAACTGCAGATTTAACATAAACATCATTAACCCAGAAGTGGAATGTAAAGCCATCTCTAGCCATTCCTAATTTGACTTTTGTTTCATATGTAACAGCTTCTGGAATATTATAAATGAAGTCTTTATGTCTAGCTGTTGTATCGCCAACGCCAGGATTCCATGCCCAGTTTGTACCATTTTCAACTTCGCAAATACCAATTCCATCCCAGGATGTATTATTGCTTGCACCAATAACAGCATTCAAGAATAAATAAAGTTTATTGTTATTAGGATCTGTATTACCAACTGAACTAGCAAAAACACCAATCTTCGGATATTTTTCACTATTAGCTACTGAGTGAATTGTGAATTCAGTTTCTACAAATACTTTAGTTCCGGAAACACCTTTAACCATATATTCGCCAGTGTTAACACTAGAAGTACGAATTACACCGCCATCCTCTTTAAGTTCTTTATCCATTTCATCGCCAGCTGGAATTAAAGATTCAGTACGATCAAAATAAACATCAGTAACAGTAACAATAAATGAACATGATTTTGTTTTATCAACTTTTGATGTAACTATTATTTTAGTTGTTCCAAGACCTTTAGCTTTCATTGTCTTGTTATTGACAACTGAAACAATATTTTCATTTTCTGAAACAACTGTACATAATTTTTGTTTAGCATTCAAACTAGTTTTACCAGTGAGAACATAGTAATTAGCAGCATTTAATGATTCATCAATTTTCATTGAAACGTTTTCTGATTTAGCAGTCAAACTCTTGATAACACTATCAGCTACAGATGAAGAAGATGGTTTAGCAGTAGAACTGCTTGAACTAGAAGGAGTCTTAGTACTGGAAGAACTACTAGAACTTGAGCTTGATGTAGCACTGCTAGCACTTGTTGTTGATGAAGTTATAGGAGTTGAAGATGAGGATGATGCGGAAGAAGTGTTGTTTGAGCAACTTGCTATTGTAGATACACAAGCGACTAAAGCAACTAATGATAATCTTTTAAACATTTTAATAGACATTTTATTTCTCCTTTAAGATATATTTATCATAAGTAAAGGGGTTTCATTTTTCAAGATGTTTAAAAACATTAAAATTAAAGAAACACTATATTCTATAGTTCAATAGACTATTATTTTTTAGTACTATATAATTTATATGTTAGGAAATTATATATGATTAATGGAATTAAAAAATTATTCAAACCAGTCGATTTAACTATAGGTTCTCCCTGGAAAGTTATGTTGTTTTTTGCTGTCCCTATTTTACTATCAACTTTACTAAATAATGCTTTTTCTCTAATTAATGCATTAGTTTTAAAATCTACTGTTGGTGGTGATAGTGTTACAGCTATCAATTCAACCGGAAACATTTCTTCAATTCTATTTAATTTCGCCTATGGTTGTACCAGTGGCTTTGCTGTTTTAGCCTCAAATAAATTCGGACAAAAAGATAATGAAGGTTTAAAAAAAGTCTTTTATTCTTCTTTATATATTTGCTTAGTCTTAGCTATTTTAATTATGACAATTGGACTAATCCTTTATCCAAAGCTTTTAGAAATTTTGAATGTCAACGAAATTTATCGAGGAAAAGCTGGAAACTATTTTCAAATTATTTTAATTTCATTCATTTTTATGTTACTTAACAATAATCTAGGTAATATTCTTCGTGCTATAGGAAACTCAATTGCTCCTTTAGTTATTTCTTTAATTTGCACCTTAATTAATATCGCATTTGCATATCTATTTACTGGAGCAATAAAATTAGATACACGTGGTGTTGCAATTGCTACGCTTCTTGCTAATTTTATTAATTTTTCACTAACTGCAATATATATTTATAAAAAATATCCCGAATTTCACTTAACAAAAGAAGGTGCAAAATTTGATAAAAATATGACTTCAAATCTTCTAAAACTTGGTATCCCTTTAGGTTTTCAATGGTCTATACTTTTTATTGGTTCTTTTGTACAAAGTCGACAAGTAAATTTATTCGGAGATGGATTAGCTACAAAAGCCGTAACTTGTTATAGTCCATTTGAAGGTTATATAACTATTCCATTAAGTGTTATGTCTAGTGCTCTTTTAAGTTTTGTTGGACAAAATTATGGTGCTGGTTATTTCGATCGAATAAAAAAAGGAATAAAAGAATGCATTTTAATTGACATCATTTTTTACATATTTATTCTTTTAATCACTATTCCTTTAATCAAATATGTACCTTATATCTTTTTACCAGCTACTGATTTAGAAGGACAAGCCGGCGAATTAATTAAATTCTATTCTAATACCTATTTATATATCGTTACACCTTCTTTAATTCTTCAAGGTCTTTTACAATTATCACGTTCTTCTTTGCAGGGAATTAAAAAACCAATGATTCCTTTTTTAAGCGGTGTTGGTGAATTAGTTGCCAGAATATTAGTTTGCTTATTTATTCCTTCATTAATTAATCCTTCTAATCCTTTTTCAAACGAATCATATGTTGGAATATGTTTTTCCACACCTTCAGCCTGGTTAGTTAGTGTTTTAATTATGGGCTTAAGTTCTATTTATATAATTTTTATTAAGGGATTAGAAAATTCAAAACATATAAGTTTAAAAAACAGCAACCAATAATAATTAGTACTATTTCTGTTTTAAATTCACTTAAATTATCTACTTAGTACTAACTAATTTTTGTCTTTTTGATAACTAATAAAAGATTTTTTTGTTGTAAAAAAACAAATTATAATTATTTTTACCATTTTATGTCTTAATTAATAAGTAGTTTTTTGATAGTAAAAAAGTTGTTTTTTAACTAAAACTAGTTATTAATTTATCAATAGAATAGATATTTTAGGAAAAATAAAATGCCCAGTTATCTGAGCATTTTAAGGAGGGATATTAAAAATCTTTGAATGTGGTGTTTTATCTCAAAGATTAAAAAACTATTTACTTTCTAATTCAACAGCATCAAATATCATTTCATTATATACTTCATAAGCATTTTGATTTAAATGAAGTCCATCTGAAGCTAAGTAATCTTGATAATCTAATCCAAATCTTTCTGCAACATCTAATACAGTTATTGCATCTTTAGTTTCAGCATAATCTTTTAATTTCTGATTATATTGCTGAGCTTTAGACCAATTTACCGATAACGCTCCTGTACATCTTGTAACAGTAAATATATAAATTTTAGCATCTGGAAAATAATATTGATAATCTTCTAAAAGATCTCTCATATTTAAGAAAGTTTGATTAGCTAATTCACCACCATTTAAGTTATTTGTACCTAAATTGATGATTATATTTTTTGGAGAAGTTTTACAGACAATATTTTTATTCATAGCACGCCAATCATGAGTTTTTGTACCACCAATGCCTATATTTATCGCTTTATATTCAGAATAATAATTTTCCCATTTTGTAACATTATTAATACCATTTCTCCAAAAATCAAAGAAAGAATCCCCCAAGAATACTGTCAAATTCTCATCTAAACCATCTCTATCAACAAGATTGTTCATTGATCTAGCCATACTACTATAATTAAATGTTTGTGATGCTCCAACTATAAATTTATAAGAAAAATGTTCACTTGTAGCAATAACATCAGTTCTTCCCTCTGAAAGATAAACTACTTCATCGTCCTCTATATAACATATCGATTCATCAACAACAAAATAGTCAAACACTTCATTTTCTGCCATTTCTGGTTTAGTAAAATATGGACGGATTCTAACATGGTCATAATCAGACCAAATTTGAATATCATTAAAATAAACTTTTCCGTAATCTATTGTTGAATAGCTTAATGAAGATGGTTTCGAAGAACTTGTACTACTATTTGTTATAGAAGATGAGCTACTATTTGAACTTATAGTAGAAGCTGAAGAAGTCGGTTGTACAGAAGAAGAACTAGTTGAAGTTTGATTATTACAAGCAACTAATCCGGTTAATGCAACTATTAATAAAAATGTTTTTTTGATACTATTTTTCATTTTTTCACCTTGTCTATATTTTACAATATACAGCAAGAAAACGCTTACATTATTACTAATGTAATTGTTCAATTTTTTTATTTATAATTTTATCAATCAAATTATTTATTTCTTCGTATTGAAGCTTAGGAAGATCTAAATTATCATATTTTAAATTTGCAATGGCAGCATTAGTAACTATTTTTGCATATCCTTTTGCTAATTCTGGTCTAAATTCACCGCCACAATAATAATAACCTTGGCATAATTCCCCTGCTTTGCTTTTTAAATAATCTAAAATACTATCACTATGTTTACTAGCCAAATAAAAAATATTATATTCTCTACCTAATTTATTTAATTTTTTTATGCATTTTAGAAAACTGTTTGTCGGTTTTCCAACTCTTATACATGAGCCTAAAATTATTTCATCATAGATAAGGTAATTAATCTTATTTGTTTCAAATAAATCAATAACATCTACATCAACATTTTTTTCTTTTAATTTTTCTTCAATATAATATGCTATCTTTTTTGTTGTTCCTAAATAACCGCTATAACAAATTAAAACTTTCATAAATACCTCTATATTTAACATTTAATAAAATAATATCAAAAAAATCCAATAAAACAAATCTATATTATCTTTATTATGTAAAGTGATAAACTTTTATATTTTTTTCTTTCTGTTTGTATAAAAGTTTTATCATTTTTTATTGCACAAAATTATTTTAAATTTTTATAATTTTTTACATATTTATATTTTTATTCTATTTTTTATTTTAAAACTATTTTTACATATATTTAATTTCTTTTTTTAAAAAAATAAAATAATTCCAAATAATTGATTATCAAAAAATATTAAACTATACTATCAACTAAGAAAGGAGATAGTGATATGCTTAATACCTTAAAAAAATATAGTATTCATGCCTTATTAGCTGTAGGATTCATATTACTATCTTATATATTATTGCAAAAGTATCAATTTGTTACAGGTATAGTTTCTTCTACTTTGTATATTTGCTTCTACTTCTCTTTATTTATTTCTTTCTTTATTGCTGAAACTTACCTTTTAGCAAAAAAAGCTTTTCAAAGTGAATTCAATAAATATAAAGGAATACAAATTTCTTTCAAAATAACTTTCTTTGCTTTTTCATTTTTATCTATTGTTTTTGTAACTTCTTGCAATCAAAATTTAACGATAATTTTTAAAGATTTTATATCAAAAAATTCTAATAATGCTATATCTTCTTTAAATTATATTTCTAATTTTTCAAAGAATATTATTTATTTGAAATTTTTAATGACAGAATTTTTCAAATTCTTTTGTCAAATTATAGCAATTGCATTTTTATTGATATCTATTATTAAAATAGTCATTAAATTTCATACATATTTTATTTATAAAAAATATTCTTTAACTCCTAATTTCTTAAATAATACTAGTAACATTAATTTAAACGAAAAAAATCTAGATTATAAAAATTTATCTATTGGATTTATATATAAAGTTATTCCTTAAAATATAAATTTATTATATTTTTTAATAGCTTTACTTTGCCTAAAAAATTTATATTTTGAATTCCTCATTTTTGTGTTGATAAGACGGATATCAACTATAAAATGTGAATATATATTCTTTAGGAATAGCCCTGTTCGGTGGGACTATGATTAATATATCAATATAAAATAAAATTATATTAGATAGTTAATATGAAGAATGTTTGAATGCATTCACGTTATTTCAAAATATGATAACAAGTATCTCACATTTTGAAAATAGCATGCCTAAGCCCAAAACTTATTGTTTTGGTTTAAGATTGGAGGTGTCGTAGAATTAATAACTACACAATAATTAACTAACCACGCTCTTTATTTAAGTTATTTTTAAAAGAAGAAAAATAAAATCTATATTTCCAAGGTATGGATTTTTCCTATTCTTCCGCTAGTCCCTAACCAAGATAAGCATAAAATAACTTTATTGCTCTTTCTCATCGATTCAAATCAAAATCAAAAATTAAACATTTTGAAAGGAAAAATTATTAAATGAAAAAATTATTAAAAAAAGCTAAAAAAGGCTTTACTCTTGTCGAATTAGTTGTTGTTATTGCAATTATTGCTATCTTATCTGCAGCTTCTGTTGCAACATATTTTGGTGTTACTGAAAGTGCTAGAAAATCCAATGTTGGATCTACAGCTTCTCAAATTGGCCAATTAGTTTACTTAGCATCTATCGATGGCGATGATAGCGATAAAGTCAGTACAAAAGATAGTAAGCTTGTTTTATTAGGTGTTGCAGAAGATTCAACACCTGAAGCAACAAAACAAGATAATGCCAAAACAGTTTTAGTTGCTCTTTTGGATAAAAATGATTTAACCGTTACTAAAGATGAATTAACAATTGCATTTGCATCAAATAATGCATCAGATAATAGTGTCTCATCTATTACATATGCTCCTACTTCTTATAACTATCAAGCTGTCATCACTTTTGATGGTGGTTATTCAGTTGGTAGTGTAACAACTAAAGCTTAACTAATTTTTTATCGAAGGCGGCTATTGCCGCTTTCTTTTTTTATAAAAGCTATTATAAAATTCATTAAAATAAATTTTATAAAAAAATCTTTGCTAAATTGCAGTATATGGGGTAATAAGTTATAATATTTATATGTACAAATCAATAAAAAATAAATTGAATAATGGTGCTACTTTAGTAGAACTTGTTATAACAATCGCTGTAGCAAGTATCCTAATTGCTTCTTTGTCTTTTTTCATAGGATACTTTGTATCTGCTGTAAATAAAGTTAATAATTTCAACAATACAACAAAAAATGCTAATGATGTAGCTTATCAAATAAGGGACTATGTTGATAAATTAAATGATGGTAATCTCAATTACAATTCCGAAAATTCTTATTTATTAGAATATGAAAATGAAAATAACCATCTTGCATTATCATATAATTTTCCTTCAAATCAATTAGTTGAAATTAATTTGAACGATGACAATACAAGAATAATTTGGACCTCTTCCGATGAATCTTTGATGATAGCATCTAACTATTATGAAGAAACTAATTTACTAAAATTTACTATAACTTATGATAATGGAAATAAAACCTTATCAGTAATAAAACAAATATTTTAAAGGAGAATAATATGAAAAATGTTCGTATCAATATTGCTTATATTCATACAGAAGAATTAAATTCTATTCATTGCTATTTCATTGAAGATAAAACTAACAATGTTATTCTTCTATATAAAAATATTATTTCTAATATTAATTTTGCAGAGTTAAAGGCCAGCGATTGTTCTATGATTGCTTTAAAAATCACTGACGCTGCTAAAAAACAACAATTCAAGATAGTCGGAAAGTTAAATTGCTATGTTTATTCTAAAGAAATATTTAGTCTAATTAATGTATTTCCTAATATTTCAAAATCAAAAATTGAAAAATTTATTAAAAGAGACATGCAGGATTCTTTCCCTGATTATGAGAAAAAATTAGTTTATAATGAAAATATACATTCCGATGGAAAAAATGGATATATTCATAATATTCATCTTTGTCCAAATTCTTATCTTGAAGTTTTTGACTCAATAGCAAAATGTATGCACCTTCCTTTAGGTTCAGTATCTTCACCAGACTTAATTATCGATAGTCTTTATGAATCAAAGCTAAAAAAGGAAAACAAAGAATTGATATTTATCAATATCGAGGAATCAATTACAACGATTAATTTGTTTATCAATGGTCTTGATACAGATTCAATTACTTTTCCTTACGGATATAATTCTAATAATCCTTCTTATAAGGATGAAATAAAAAAGCTTATTCTTGCTATAACTGCTAAACATGAATTTACAACTGAAAATACTTTTGTACAAAAAGTGCTTATCAATACTCAAAACACATCTTTTATCTCTGAAGTTGAAGATGCATTAAATGACTTAGGACTATTCGAAATTATTCATAATGAAAAACCATATGATCTTCATACTTTTATTCCTAGTTCTAAACATTCTTTTAAAAAATACAAAAAATCTTTTTTAGGAAAAGGTTTTACTCTTGTTGAAGTTGTTGTTTCCTTAGCTATTTTCTCTTTGATTTCAGCTTTAGCAATTACAGCTATAACCGTCAGTTCTGGCCTTCCAAGAAAAAGTGAAAAAATAGTTAAAGCTAACAATTTAATATCTAACATTGGCGAGATATATAGAGCTGATAGTTCTAAACATTTTTTTGAAAACTATTATTTAATCAATAATGCAGATTTTACTCCATCTTATTCTTCTAATATCACTGAAACTGATGAATCTTATTCGTATATCTTCTATTTTGATAATAATTTTGAATTGATTCCTTCTACATATAATAATGAATCAATGGGCTCTTATAATTTTTCTTATATGCTCAATTGTACTAACACCATTAAAACTTCAGAAAGTGATCAGCATAAATTAACTATCAATCAATTTTGCTCAATTGATAATCAAGAAAATCTTATCAAAGATAATAACATAATTGAATTTAGAGGTCTCTAATGAAAACAAAAGCAACGAAAGGATACGTTTTAATGCTAACTACAGCAATAATGACTGTTGTTGCTCTTTTGGTTTCTGTTATTTTTACAATTTCTGTTACATGTACACAAAACGCTTCTGCTTATAACGATTTTAATAAAAGAAAAAGAGATATTGCCAACGATTGCTACAATGCTCTTTTTTATAATGTTTTTTATGAAAATCAAATTTTTTCTTATAATGAAAAACAAGTTTTAAACTATTGTTCTTTAGAAGAAAATTCCTTGAAAATTAATTCCACGGATACTAATTATGTCTATGGTTCATTTATTTTAAATTGTATTAATAGTTCCTATAATGCTGAAGTTAATTTTAAATACTCTTTAAATACTTCATCTAAAGAAGTTATAGGATTAACTTATTTTTCAAATCAAAATGTAGAGGAAGTTTAAAATGAATGGTTTAGATATTATAATTGGCGTGATATTTGTAATAGTTGGTATTTGTTTTGCTAGTTTTTCCAATGTTTTAATATATCGTCTACCAAATCATATGTCTCTAATTAAGCCAAACTCACATTGTCCTAACTGCGACCATGAATTAAGTTGGTATGAAAATATACCTATTTTCAGCTATATATTTTTAAAAGGAAAATGCAAGAATTGCCATAAGCCTATTTCACCTAGATATTTAATTGTAGAAATTTTAGGAGGTGTTTTTTCTCTTCTTGCTTACTTAAGATTTGGTCTTTCAGTTGATGGTGTTGTTGCGGCAATTAGTTTAATTCTTCTTATGGCAATTGGATTAATTGATTTTGAACATATGGAAATTCCTCTTTCATTAAGCATAACATTATTTTCCTTGGCAGTAATCAAATTGGTTGGAAATATTATAGTTAATCCTGTTTATGATTATATTCCTTATTTAATTGGCTTTGGTGCTTTCTTAGCCTTTTTCTTATTGATGTATTTCATTCCTGTAATTTTTCTTAAAAAAGAGGGCTTCGGCCTTGGTGATGTTATTCTTTTTTCAATCGCTGGATTATATTTAAATTGGGCGGGAGGTTTTTTAGTAATTTTATTTGGCTCAATAATCTGCTCAATCATTATGATAATCCTTATAAAGCTTAAAAAGATCAGCCAGGAACAACCTATGGGTTTTGGTCCTTATATTTCACTGGTATTTATGATTATGATTTTCTTCGAAAAAGATTTCTTATCATTTATAACTTCACTTTTATAGAAAGGGAACATTATGGCATTTTATAATTACACAAGTTTAAGCCCGGATGGAAAAAGACACAAAGGTATTAAAGAAGCTACTTCAGAAGCTGATTTAAAAGTTAAGTTAAAAAACAATAACGAATATTTAATCAGTTGCCAGATAGCAAAAGAAAAAAGAAGAAGTAATTTCCTTACCGCTTCAAATAGAGTTCCTCCAAAAGTAGTAGCTACCTTTTGCCGTCAATTTGCAATCTTAATTGAAACTGGAGTCCCACTAGTTGATGCACTAAATACTTTAAGAAAGCAAAATTTTTCAACCTATTTTAGAAATGTTATTTCAGACATTTATGATAATGTTTTAAAAGGCGTCTATCTTTCTGAAGCTTTCAAAAAATATCCTAAAATTTTTAAAAGCTTTTTCATCAATATGATTAGGGTTGGTGAAATCTCAGGAAATCTTGATGTTGTTTTAGTCAAAGTCGCTGATTATATGGAAAATGATCAAAAGATTAAAAGCAAAACAAAAAGTGCGATGGTTTATCCAACTTTCTTATTGATCTTAGTTGTTATTGTTTCTTTCGCTTTGATGATTTTTGTTATTCCAGAATTTGAAAAAATTATTACTAGTACCGGTGGAAAACTTCCAATGATTACTCAAGTGGTTTTAAACATTTCACGCTTTTTTGTCAATTATTGGATTTATATTATACCTATTACAATCGCTGTTATCGGACTTCTATTTCTCTTCTTTAAAAAGACAAATCCTGGTAAATATATCAAAAACTTTTTTGCCATTCATATTCCAGTAATAAAAAATATTGCAATTTATACAATAACAACAAGATTTTGCACAGCTTTTTCCATATTAATAAGCAGTGGATTATCTGTAATTGATGCATTGACTGCCTTGATTCCAATTCTAGATAATCGCTTATTTGAAACCAAATTTATCTATGCCATCGAAGACATTAAAAGAGGTAAAAGAATTGCTCCTTCGATAGAAAAATGCGATATTTTTCCAAAAATGCTTATAGAAATGCTTGATGTAGGTGAAGAAACTGGACGAATACCACAAGTTTGTGACACAGTTGCAAATTATTATCAAACCGAATTATCTGCTGCTGTTACTAGGGCGACATCATTGCTCGAGCCAATTGTTATCATCATTCTTGGTATTTTAGTCGGTATCGTTATTCTTGCAGTAATGCTTCCTATTATGGATAGTACAATTAATGCTGGCGGAGACATCATAGCAACAATATTATGGAGGATTCCTTATTATGAATTTAAATTATAGACTAGCTGAATTTTTTGTTAATAAAGAACTTTTTAATAGTTCTGATGCTGCTAATTACATTAATCAAGCAACTACATTAAAAACAAGTTTATATAAATATTTAACCGATAGCAAAACTTTAGATGAAGAAAAAGTTTATCGCGCCGTTGCTGAGTATTTTGGATTAAACTTCTATTCAACTTCTGTCTTTTCCATCGATGAAAATCTCATAAAAAATATTCCTTTAATCTACATAAAAGAAAATAGATTGATTCCTGTGTTTAAAGATGAAGAAACTAAAAATGTTTTAGTTGTCATCGATGATCCTTATCGCCTTGTAGATTTACAAACAATTACCTATTTCATCAAAGATCCTATTGAAGTTCGTCTTGCTACACCTACTTATGTAACTTCTTTATTAAACTACATAGACAACAAAACAATACGTGCTGATGCAATGAACGCAATCGAAAACGAAATCAAACCTAATAAAGAAGAATCATTTGATGCAAGTTTATTAGTCAATGCTCCAACTGTAAAATTAACAGATTCAATATTAAGAGAAGCAACTGCTATGCAAGCCAGTGATATTCATATTGAACCATTTGCTGATTTTGTCAGAGTTCGTTTTAGAGTAGATGGTGCTTTATATACTAACTCTAAATTACCAGTTGAATCTTATCCAGCTGTTTTAGCTAGAATTAAAATTATGGCTGAACTTGATATTTCCGAACGCCGCATTCCTCAAGATGGAAAAATATCATTAGAAATAGATGGCAAAAAATATGATTATCGTGTATCAACTTTACCTACAATTTATGGTGAAAAGATAGTTATTCGTATTTTTGATACCTCTGATGACCATTCGAATATTGAACAATTGGGTCTTAATCCTGAACAAGAAAAGAAAGTGAAAAGAATGATTAGTTACCCTCATGGAATTTTGTTATTAACAGGTCCTACTGGTTCTGGTAAAACTACAACATTATATTCTTTCTTAAAACATTTAAATAATGATGAAGTTAATATTACTACCATTGAAGACCCTGTCGAAAACAATCTTGATGGAGTCAATCAAATTCAAGTTAATCCAAAAGTAAATTTAACATTCGCCGCATCTTTAAGATCTATTTTAAGACAAGACCCTAATGTAATTATGATCGGTGAAATTCGTGATGAAGAAACAGCTGAAATTGCAGTCAAAGCCGCTATTACAGGTCACTTAGTTCTTTCTACATTGCATACTAATAATGCTCATGGTACAATTTCTCGTCTTATTGATATGGGTATTCCACGGTATCTTGTCGCTGATGCTCTTATCGGAGCTATTTCACAACGTTTAGTTAGAAAACTTTGTCCATATTGTAAAAAAGAACATATTACCACTGAATCTGAGATGGCAGATTTAGGACTTACAAAACCTGAAAAAATATATGAACCATGTGGTTGCCAACGCTGTAATGGTACCGGATATCATGGAAGAACCGCAGTATTCGAAATTTTAAATTTAAATTCAAATATTAAAAAATCCATCGAAGATCCTAATTTTTCTATGGATAATATCTTTAGAACTTGCATTGAAAATGGTATGATTCCACTTCAAGAAGCAGCTAAACAATTAGTTATGGAAGGAAAAACTTCTTACTCTGAATTCATTGCACTTTTAGATAATGAAAGTGCTGAATATAAGCTCTAAAATCAATTGAAATATTCAGGTTTATTCAATAATCTGAATATTTTTTACCTCATTTTTAATATTCTTCTAAAAACTGCATTTTTTTATAAAAAGCACAAAAAATAAATATATAAAATTTAATAAAAATTATTAGTTTTTTATTGCTATTACTAAAGTTTTTTTATAAAATTTAGGTATGGGGGTGCATATGGTTTTTAACACTATTTTTTTAACTGATTGGCATACCCGTTGGACAAATCCTGTAACAAGTATCGAGTTAATTTTTTTATTAATTTGTTTTACATTAATAACATTATTTTTATATAAATTGCTGAAACAAAGGATAATTTACATCTTTTATCCAATAGTACTTGCCTTAGATTTATTATCTTTCATTCTTGAAATGAATTATTTATTTATCTTCTTAACATCTTTTATAATCATTTCTACTATAATATATCTTTTCATCAATCTTAATGAAGTTCGCTCTCTAATCAATAATTCTTTGAATTTCAAAAAGAAAGAAAAAACCAGTAATGATATTAAAGAAGAAGTAACAACAAAAGAAGATATTTATAAAAAATTAGAAACAACAGTAAAATGGTTATCAAGCACTAAAACTGGTGCCCTAATTACTATTGAAAGAAAAATGTCTCTTTCTAGTTATATTAAGACAGGAACAATTGTCAATGCTCCTGTCACTCCTGAACTTTTAGAAACAATCTTTTATGAAGGTACAAGACTCCATGATGGTGCTGTAGTTATAAGAAACAATAAAATCTATGCCGCTAGTGTTTTTTATCCATCTTCTAGCCGTGGATTAACTGGAAAATATGGAGCTCGTCATAGAGCTGCTCTAGGTATCTCTGAATTAACAGATTCGGTAACAATCATCGTATCAGAAGAAACAGGACGGGTAGCAATTGCATATAATGGAACACTTGAATCAATTATTATCGATGAATTCTTAGACAATCTAAAAGAAGCCATGGATAGTATCCCCGTCAATCGTGATTCTAAATAACATATTGCGTGAATTTATTTCACGCTTTTTTTGTTTTGTAGAATCATATCAGATTACATATTATTGATATATTTTAAAACTGAAACAAACATCTAATTTAAAAATCACCATTTTTTAATAATAATTATCATTAAAAACAAATTCACTGCATTTTTTGTAAATATAAAAATATTATCTTCTAAATTTATACTCACTATTACATTAAGCAAAAGCTTAATTCTTGCTTTGTTAGATACTTCTAACTATAATATTAAAGCTAAATTTTTAAAAAGATGTATTTGTGAAAGAAGAAAAAGATATTAAAATTGTTGGAATGATGATAAATATGTATTGCCATGGAAAACATCATACAGCAAAAAATGAAATGTGTGAACAATGTTCAAACTTATATAATTTTGTTAAATTAAAAAGAGAAAATTGTCCTTATGGAGATAGTAAAGATTATTGTTCGCAATGCAAAATACATTGTTATCAATCAGATTCTATAATGCGTCAACAAATTAAAGATGTTATGCGTTATGCTGCTCCTCGGATGATGTTTACTCATCCGATTCTATCGTTTTCTCATTTAAAATCTACAATCAAAGGTAAAAGAAAAAAGAAAAAGGAGACAAAAAATGCTCGATAAAGATTTATTCAAATTACTAGGTAAAAACAAAAAATATATCTTTTTTGTTGTAGGATTAATGATCATCGGTCTTTTTGCTAACATTTCATTTACTTTCAGTATTTGCTATGCTTTAGAAATTATTATTGATAAAAAAGAACTTGTTACTCTTATCAACCCTTTAGTAATTGCTATGATTGCCATCATAATAAGATATATTACTTCGAGAATTACTGGTGAAATAAAAGATAAACTAGGAAGAAATGTCAAAAAACAATTAAGAGAAAAAATATATGATAAAGTTTTAACTCTTGGCCCCAAATTTTCCGATGATGTTTCCATCGCCGGTCTAACTCAAGTTTCAATGGAAGGTATAGAACAGCTTGACCTTTATTATTCTAATTACTTACCTCAATTTTTTTATGCGATGATTGCTCCTTTCATTCTATTTTTTGTCACTGTATTTTTATCATGGCAACCTGCTGTCAGTCTAATATGCTTAGTTCCAATGATTCCTATTTCTATTGTTGCAGTATCAAAATATGCAAAGAAAATTTTTGCAAAATACTGGGGAAAATACACTTCTATGGGAGATGCTTTTTTAGATGCTACTCAAGGTTTAAAAGACTTAAAAATATTTAAAGCTGATAAAAAAAGACAAGAAATCATGAATGAATCAGCCGAAGAATTTAGAAAGATAACCATGAAAGTTCTAGTAATGCAACTTGCCTCTTCAACAATTATGGATACCGTTGCTTATGGTGGAGCCGGGCTTGGAATCGCTTTAACTATTCTTGGACTTATAAACAATTGGATAAACCCAATAGGAAATATGGTTAGTGTTGCCCCAATTGCCTTATTTATTATTTTAGTTTCCGTTGATTTCTTTTTACCCATGCGTCAATTTGGCAGTGCTTTTCATGTAGGAATGAATGGAGCTTCAGCAGGA
>FR893385.1:15544-28419 GCA_000433315.1 Firmicutes bacterium CAG:345
AGCAGGAAAGAAAATACTTTCGCTTTTAAATCTTGAAGAACCTATCTGGAATGACGGAATAGTTGAAAACACTGATATTGTTTTTGAACATGTAACTTTTTCCTATGATGGAAAAAAAGACATTTTAAAAGACATTTCCCTATCATTTGATAAAGGGATGAATGCTATTGTTGGTAAATCAGGCTGTGGAAAATCGACCATCATTAATTTACTTTTAGGACAAAATAGAATTCAAAAAGGACAAATTCTTATTGGAAATAAACCTTTGGAATCATTATCAAGAGCCTCATATTATTCTCATGTTGCAGCTTGTTCAAACAATACCTATATTTTTAATGAAACAGTTTTCGATAATTTTAAACTAGCTAAATTAAATGTCACTGAAGAAGAAATATATTCAGCATTAAAAAAAGTGAATCTCGATACTTTTATAAAAAATAATGGTGGAATCAACAAAACTATTTTCGAAGATGCTGAAAATATCTCTGGCGGGCAAAAACAACGTCTTGCTTTAGCAATCAATTTAATTGCTGATAAAGATATTTATATCTTCGATGAAGCTACTTCACATATCGATATAGAATCTGAAAAGATAATAATGCAAAACATACAAGAATTAAGTAAAACAAAAACAGTAATTGTTATTTCTCATCGCCTAGAAAATATAGTTAAAGCTGATAAAATCTACTTTATCGAAGATGGGAAAATAGAAGAAACTGGCTCTCATGAAATGCTGATGAAAAAGAATGGTCATTATGCAAATCTTTACAACACTCAAAAAGAACTCGAAAATGGTTACAAAGAGGTCATGCCAAATGAAAAATAATAAACTGCGCCAAAGTAGCTTAAAAATTATGGCTAATTTAGTTCTTCTTTTAGGTAATTTTGCATATTTTTTAATTTTTGCTGTTATAAATGGTGTTCTTGGATTTATCTGTGCTATGGGAGTTACTATTTTCGGTTCTATAGGCATAGCAAAATATCTTGGAGAAAACATTTCATTAAGCTACGAACTCATAATTTCTTTAACTATTATATGTGGTGTCTTACGCGGACTTCTGCGCTATATTGAACAATATTCTAATCACTATATAGCCTTTAAGCTTTTAGCAATTCTCCGCGATAAAATTTTTTCAGCTTTACGAATTTTAGCGCCAGCAAAATTAGAAGGAAAACAAAAAGGTGGAATAATTGCAATGGTCACTTCTGACATTGAAACATTAGAAGTTTTCTACGCTCATACCCTTTCACCTATTATGATCTGCATATTTGTCTCTTTGGGAATAATAATCTATGTAGGACTAGTATCCTCATGGTATCTTTCTTTATGTGCCATTATTTCTTATTTAATTATCGGTATATTACTTCCCTTAATTTCATCAAGCAAAATGAAAAATATCGGTGTTAATTATCGTCAAGAATTTTCTTCATTCAATGCCTATTATATGGATAGTATAAAAGGTGTCAAAGAAATAGTTCTCCATAATGGTATGGATAGAAGAACTTCTCAAGTCAATAAAAGATCTGATAGTCTTTTAAAAGAAACAAAAAAACTTAAGCATTTTACAAGTATATTTTCTTCTTTAACAGAACTTATTATCAGTTTAACTATTATAATTACTTTAACTACTGGAATCTTATTAACCGTCAATAATATTCTTTCAATTGGAAAAATGATAATGGGTGTTGTAGCCATATTTGGATCATTTGGACCAGTTATTGCTATATCTAATCTTCCTGGCAATTTGACTCAAACTTTAGCCTCAGGCGATCGAGTTTTAAAACTACTAAATGAAAAGCCTGTTGTTCAAGAAATAACTGACAAAAATAATTTCAATTTTAATTCATTAGAAATCACTGATTTAAAATTTGGCTATGAAAATAATAATTTAATTATCAACAATTTAAATCTCAAAGCAAAAAAAGGTGAAATTATCTGTATTCTAGGTGAATCTGGGTGTGGTAAATCTACTTTATTAAAACTATTATTAAGATTTTATAAGAAAAATAGTGGCACAATTAAATATAATAATTTAGATATAGAAGATATAAATACTTCATCGCTTCTTGATAATGTCACTATGGTAAGTCAAAACACCTACTTATTTGATGATACAATAGAAAATAACTTAAAAATAGCTAAACAAGATGCGACAATGGATGAAATAATAACTGCATGTAAAAAAGCATCTATTCACGATTTCATAATAAGTTTAGAAAATGGATATCAAACAAAAGTTGGAACCTTTATCGATAATGTTTCACAAGGAGAAAAACAAAGACTCGGCTTAGCACGTGCTTTTTTAAAAGATAGTCCTGTTATTTTATTAGATGAACCTACAAGCAATGTCGACAGTATTAATGAAGGCATTATTTTGAAATCACTGGTTCAACAAAAGAAAGATAAGTGCATAATTCTTGTCTTTCATCGTGAATCAGCTATAGCTATTTCTGATCATTGTTATAGATTTGAAAATGGTAAATTGATTGAATTCACTAAATAAAAGCTAAAATATATTTGTGATTTTTATACTAAATAATTTTTTAAACAAAAATGCAAATTTCTTGATTTAATTTAACCAAGATAATACAATCTAAGTACATAAGGAGAATAAAAAATGTCAAACAAATATGCAGGAACAAAAACAGAACAAAATTTAAGAGACGCTTTTGCTGGAGAATCTCAAGCAAGAAACAAATATACCTATTTTGCTTCAGTAGCTAAAAAGGAAGGATATGAACAAATGGCTGAACTTTTCTTAAAAACTGCTGACAACGAAAAAGAACATGCAAAAATGTGGTTCAAAGAATTGGGTGAATTAGGTGATACAAAAGCTAATTTATTAGCTGCAGCCGCTGGTGAAAACTATGAATGGACCGATATGTATGAAAGCTTTGCTAAAACTGCTGAAGAAGAAGGTTTCTTAGCTTTAGCCAAAAAATTCAGAATGGTTGCCGCAATTGAAAAAAGACACGAAGAGAGATATAGATCTTTATTAAACAATATCGAAACTTCCCAAGTATTCGAAAAATCCGAAGTTAAAATTTGGGAATGCAGAAACTGCGGACATATTGTTATTGGAACTAAAGCACCACTTGTTTGTCCAGTTTGCAATCACCCACAAAGTTTCTTTGAAATCTCTAAAGATAACTTCTAATTAGTATTTAAAAGGGGATGTTTATAAACCAAAAGGCTTTTAAACATCTTTTTTTATGTTCTTAAATCGCGATGAGTTTTATTATAAAGCAATTCTATTTCTTCAGGAAAACCTGTCACTTTCATCTTTTTTATATTGTCTTCATTGCCATCTAATATAGCTTTTTCATAATACCAGCATTTAAAATTTATCATATCTAAAGTTTCATTCAAATTTTTGATTTCTTGAATAACTTTCTCTTTTTGCTTTTCAAAAATTTCTTTTCTTTCAGCATAGGTATCTTTTCCTTTTTTGCATAAATCCATAAAATATTTTATTTCTTTAATTTCCAATCCTGATTTTTTTAAACATTGAATTACTCTTAATGTTTCAATATCTTTTTCATGAAATTTACGAACTGTAGATTTCCTTTCAATTTCTCCAAAAAGACCTTCTTTATCATAATAGCGTAAAGTGGATATCGTTAATCCAAACATATTTGCAATTTGACCGATTGTATATTCCATAAATTTCTCCTAAAAAACATTGACCTAAAGTCAACTTTAGGTTGTATCATAATTATAGACGAAATAATATATTTCTGTCAAAATTTATTTATAAAGGAGATATTAAATGTTTGGTAATTTTATCTTTTCTAATCCGACAAAATTAATCTTTGGTGAAGATTCTATAAACTATTTAAAGGATGAATTAAAAAAATATGGTCCAAAAGTCATGTTAATTTATGGTGGTGGATCAATTAAAAGAAACGGAATCTATGATAAAGTTATAAGTATTTTAAAAGAGGCTAGCAAAGAAGTTTTTGAAGATGCTGGCGTTATGCCAAATCCTACAAAGGAAAAACTATTCGAAGGTGCTAAGATTGCTTATGACAATAAAGTTGATTTTATTTTAGCAGTTGGTGGAGGCTCAGTTATCGATTACGCTAAAGCAGTTTCAGTTTCTGCATATTGCAAAGAAAATCCATGGGAAAAATATTATTTAAGAATGGAAGATGTCGATAATAAAATTATACCTTGTGGATCAATTTTAACTATGGTTGGTACCGGAAGTGAAATGAATGGCGGTGCAGTCATTACTGATCCAGAATCTAAACTCAAGATTGGACACGTTTTTGGAGAAGAGGTTTTTCCAAAATTTTCAATCTTAAATCCTAAATTCACTTATACCGTTCCGCATTATCAAATGATTGCCGGTATTTATGATGCATTTAATCATATTACTGAACAATATTTTTCTGGAAATGATGATTCTACATCTGATTATTTAATGGAAGGTTTGATGCGCAGCTTGATTCATTCATCAAGAATTGCTAATAAAGATCCAGAGAACTATGAAGCAAGAAGCAATATTATGTGGGCAGCAACATGGGCTTTAAACACCTTAGTTGGAATGGGTAAGCCACAAGATTGGATGGTTCATATGATTGGTCAATCAATAGGTGGGGTCACAAATGCTACTCATGGTATGACACTTTCAAGTATTTCTCTAGCCTATTATCATCTTATTATGCCTTATGGATTGCATCAATTTGTAAAATTTGCCAAAAATGTTTGGAATGTCTTACCAGATGGTAAAACCGATGAAGAAATCGCCTTAGAAGGCCTAGATAAAATGGAAGAATGGATGAAAGAAATAGGTCTTGTTATGCACATTAAAGATTTAGGCGTCGATGAATCCATGTTTGAAAAAATAGTTGAAGGAACAATTATTTCTGATTCTGGTTATAAAACATTAACACATGATGAAATTATCGAAGTTTTAAGAAAAAGCTTATAATATTTAAAAAATATCAGTTTTATATAAGTATAACTATATTTAGTTTTATTCTACTTATAGTTATATTTTTTTGTTTTTCAGTCTTATATTTGTCGCACATATGCCTATTGTTCATATAATGTCTTGAGGTGAACAATGGATAATCTTTTTAAAACTGATGGAATTAGAGGACTGAGTCAAATTGAATTAACTCCTCTTCTTTTCCACAAACTAGGTATTTATCTTGCTTTAAATTCTAATCTGCCTATTGGACTTGGATATGATACTAGAGAATCAAGCATTCTCTATAAAAATATAATTAGTACAACAATAAATAGTCTTGGGAAAGATGTCTACGATTTTGGAATTGTCACCACTCCTTGTTTAAATTACTTATCAAAAGAATTACATTGTGAATATGGAGTAATGATAACTGCCAGTCATAATCCATATCAATATAATGGAATTAAAATTTTTGATAACAATGGTAAAAAAATAGATATTTTTTTACAAGAAGAAATATCTAATTTCATAAAAACATTTAAATCAGTCAAATTTTATCCAAAATCTATCGGAAAGACTTTTGATAAACATAAAGATGTAAATAATTATATTAATTTTATAATAAGTAAATTTAATTTCATTAAAATTTTAAATAAAGAAATTATACTTGATGCAAGTAATGACAGTGGAAGTTTAATATTTAAAAATATTATAGAAAAGCTTGGCTTTAATAATTTTATTTCTAAAAATGATTGCCCAAATGGTCAAAATATAAATAAAGATTGTGGCAGTACTTATTTAGAAAATGACAAAAATAAAGAAAAAAGACTAATATTAGCACTAGATGGAGATGGTGATCGTTTTATAGGATCTTATAATTCATATAAAATCGATGGTGAAATTCTCTGCTATTTGCTTATAAATTTGTATAATGACAAATTTAAAAATGGGATTGTTTCAACCCCTTTAACAAATAGAAAGATTGTCCAAGCAATAACAAAAGAATGTATTCCTTATTATGAAAGTAAAGTTGGCGATAGCAATGTTTTTGATCTAATGATTAAAAAACATTGTAAATTTGGTTTTGAAGCATCAGGACATCTGCTTTTTTCTTCTTATTCAGATGGAATTTTATCATCTTTAATTTTTCTCTCTCTTCTTGAAAAAGATGAAAATAAAATTAAAAAATTACTTAAGGATTTAAAACTTAATCATTTTAAACAATTGAACTATTCATTAAAAAACACTGATGAATTTATTTTCAATATCACACATAGCGATATATATAAATCTTTAATAAGTTATATAAAACCAGGAGGACGCATATTATTTAGAAAAAGTGGAACCGAAGATTTATGTCGCATCATTTTAGAAAGCCGCAGTAAAAAAGCAATAAAAAAAGTACAAAAAGAAATAGAAAAATATATAGAGGATAAAAGATGTGTGGAATAGTTGGCGTAATTAATCAAAAAAATGCACCTAATTTTATTTTAAGCGCTTTAAAAACTTTAGAATATCGTGGTTATGATTCAGCTGGAATTTATATAAGAGAAGATAAGCTTTTTAAAACATTATCACGTGTTGATAGCTTAAAGTCCAAAATAGCTAGTGTTGATGGAATAGATGGTATTGGACATACACGATGGGCAACACATGGTTTTAGCACTTTAAATAATGCTCATCCTCATCAAAGCTATCATAAATTAATTACTCTTGTTCACAATGGGATTATCTCTAATTATGAATCTATAAAAAATTTTTTGATCAAAAAAAATTACAAATTTTATGGTGAAACAGACACAGAAATTTTAACCAATTACATCGAATATCTTTATCTTCAACATAAAAATCCTGAGACAATTCTTTTCAATCTTTTAGATGATATTCAAGGCGAACTTGCAATAGCATTTTTTATCAAAGATTATCCTTCATTATATTATTTAAAAAGAGAATCTCCTCTTGTTATCGCTAAAAAAAACAATACATATTCTTTGAGTTCTGATGTTTTAGCTATCAATAACTTTGAAGAGTTTTATTATCCCGAAGATGGTGAAATGGGATATATAAATATAAATGAACAAGTGGTTTATAAAAACTATAAAAAAACTTCAATAAACTTTAAAAAAGAAGACTATTCTTGCTTTTCATCATCAAAAGGTCATTTTAAACACTATATGCTTAAAGAAATATATGAAGAACCTCTCGTAGTAGATCGATTAAAAAAATATATTTCTACATATAATTTACAAGAAATTAGAAATTTATTAAAAAATTCAAATAAAGTAATAATTCTAGGGTGCGGAACAAGCTATAATGCAGGATATTACATTACTAAATTTTTAAATAAAAACAATATTATTTCTCACGTTGCATCAGAATATAAAGATTTTGAAGACGCTACTTATATTTTAATTTCACAATCTGGTGAAACATATGATTTAATTTCAGCTGTCAAAAAAATAAAAAATACCGATAATATTATCTTATTAACTAATAACATTCATTCAACTTTAGCAAGACTTGTCAAACATGTTATCTATTTAAATGCTGGTAATGAAATAGCTGTTGCAGCAACAAAAAGTTATATTTCAACAATTTTACTATTAACTTATTTATTTAAAGACATAAATTATAATGAAGTGCTTTCTAAAGCTAAACTTACCATTAAAAATACTCTATATAAAAGAAACGAAATTAAACAGCTAGCTTCTAAAATTTATAAGTTACAATCTTTATATTGTGTAAGTAAAAATATCGGAGAAGCAATATTAAAAGAAGCTGCCTTAAAAATCAAAGAAATTTCCTATATACATGCGGAAAGCATATATAGTGGCGAGTTAAAACATGGACCTATCTCTACTTTAGATAAAAATTTCGGGTGCATTTTTTTGATAACTGATAAAACAATGATATCCAATATAAAAGAAGTCTAAGCACGAAATTCTCCAGTCTTTATTCTATCAGAAGATAGCAATTTACCAGCAAGTCCTAAAGAGATTCCTTATCTATCAGCAATGGTTTATTTAGAACTTTTAAGTTATGAAATATCAAATTTATTGAAAAGAGATATTGATAAGCCGAGAAATTTGGCAAAATCAGTTACAGTTATTTAAAAATTTTAATATTTATAATTTCCACACCTAATAAATTAGCTTTATCTATTAGAATGTTTTGTATTTCTTCCGGTGAAATATTATCAACTTTTTCAAATTGCAATTCAACTTCCTTCAAATATTCTTTTTGCGAATAATGATATTTTTTTACATCAGAAATTTTATATTCAACTTCAATTTCATAATCATTTATTTTATTTTGAGCTTTTATAATATTAACATTATATTTTCCTACAATTTGATAAATTAAAGGAAAATTAAAATGAATTCCTGTTGTCAATAACTTATTAAAAATTCCCAGTTTTTCTACAACATAAACACGATTTTTTCCAACAATATCAATTCCGGTAATGCACAAAATTAAAAAACCAAGAGCAATTGAACATAACAATATTATAATAAAAACCAAAAATCCATTCATATTATTTCACCATGTTACATATTTAACAAATAGTTTTCATCTAGTCAATATTTTTTTCATAAAGCATTTTTTAATTCATAAACTTTATTATGAACTATAAAATTATTTCTTATCCTTCTTCAGGTAAAAGAATATTATTCATACCTGGATGGCAAAGTGAAATTCCCATTGCCTTTTTAAATAAATTAAATGATAACTTTTCTATATACGTTTTACTTTTTAAAGGAGCACATTATAAATCTAATGATATATTAAACATCGAAGATTTCAAAAAATCATATCAAGATGCTCTAATAAAAATAAAACCTGATATTATAATTGGACATTCTTTTGGAGGAAAAATCATTTCATATTTTCCTACTCAAAAGCCTACTTACATAATTGCCCCTTCTTGTTTTAAATCGCCCAATATCACTATTTTGAAAGTAAAATTTAAAATTTTCAGAAATAAACTAATGAAACAAATAAGTAATATTTTTAATATTCCTTTAAAAAATAAATATTTAGGATCTAATGATTATAAAAATTCATCAGGAAATCTTAGAAAAACTTTTTTAAATATAAAAGACGAATATCCTCCACTTGACAATTTTAAAAAATTCACCAATCTAAAAATCTATGGATATGATAATGATAAAAGTATTCCCCTAAAATTATTACAAAAAAAATGTAAAAAACTATCACTCAATCTAATTACTCTGAAAGGAAATCATTTTACTTTTTTTATAGAAAATGATTTTTTAATAGAAAACATAAAAAATGATCTCAATAATATATATAATAATTAATATTTTCTTAAATTTATTTTTGTCGTACTTTTTTTATTCTTTGCTTCAAAAATCTTATTATTCTTTAAAACGAGTTTGTTTTCGATTATCAGATCAAATTCAATATTATTTTCCTCTCTTTTTAATATCTATTTTATCTTTATTTACTTTTATATTACCATTATTTTCTCCTTTTCTTTTACCACTAAATTTACTTTCATATATATTTATTCTCATTTTTTTACCTAAAGTCAAAGGAAAATTTACGGCAAGATTTATCAGAATATTTATAGTAAATAATTTATTTTTTATAAGTTTTAATATTATCTTTTATTTACTTTTACCAAAGTTTTTATTTTTATCACAGATATTTGGATTTTTTAACTTGCTCATTTCTTTTTATATAATAAAACCTTTTGATTATTATAAACGAAATAAGACATATAAAAAGACTAAAAATAAATTAAACTATTGTAATAAATTAAAGATTATTGGAATTACTGGAAGTTTTGGAAAAACCACAACTAAAAACTTTTTAATTTCATTAATACATCCACATCGTTATCTTTCCCCTTCTGGCAATATTAATACACCTTTAGGAATAGCAAATTATATAATAAACAACGTTTCAATCTTTGATCGAATTCTAATTTTAGAATTGGGAATCGATGAAATAAACGGAATGAATGAATTCAAAAAATATCTTAATTTAGATATCGCTATAATTACTTCTATCGGGGAACAACATTTGCGAACTTTTAAAACTGTTGAAAATATTAAAAGTGCTAAGGCAAAAATCACCAATCTTTTAAAAAATGATGGAAAATTATTTTATTTTAAAAATGAAATTGATGATGCATATTTAAAAGAAAATATTATTAAAAATGCTATTTTGCCAAGTGATTATAAAATTCTTTTTAAAGAAAAAAATATGGTTGTTATTCGCGATAACAAAACAATGATAAATGTTCCTTTCACTGATAAAAATTTAGTTAAAGATGCTTTTATGGCATATAAGGTTAGTTTAGAATTATTTAATTCATCCATCAATGCTTTAAATTTATCCAAATTATCTCCTCCTCCACGTCGCAAAGCAATTTATAGCAAAGATAATCTAACTATTATCGACGATTCTTATAATCTTAATTTAAAAGGTTTATCATCTAGCATTAAAAATACTTTAAAAGAAAATAAGCCTTTAACTATATTTACCGGAGGAATTTTTGAAACAGGGAAAAATATCAGATTATTATTTTATTTCTATAATCTAATTAATGTCGCAGATAAAATTATTTATTGCCAAAAACTACTTCCTATTGAAAAAAGAATAATAGAAGAAATTCCCGGATTAAAAAATAAAATTTTATACCAAAAAAATATAATTTATCCCAATAATGGAACCTTACTAATTTTAACCAGCGGCGATAATTCTTCTTATAAATAACATATTATTTTAATTTATACATATAAATATTGGAGGTTATATGAAAATACTATTAGTTACAGGCGGAAAAAGCTATGAAGAAAAAATATCAGTTTTAACCGGAATAAAGGTATATCATTCTCTATTAGCAAGTACATCTTTTCAACCAATTCTAATTTATTATGATCCAAATGCTTCAAAATTTTATGGGGGAAAAAATATCGATAAATTAGAATGTTATGATAATAAAGAAGATTTTAAGGAAGTTAAATTTCTTCCTGATAATCATATAAAAATAGGATTTAAAAAATATTCATTTGATCTTATATTTCCGCTTGTTCACGGAAGTAATGCAGAAGATGGAACAATGGCAAGCTTTTTTCAAATTCTAAATTATCCTGTTTTATCTTTACCGATTCAAGCTGCAAGCATTATTCAAGATAAAATTTTGTTTAAAGATATATTAAATATATTAAATATCAACACTCCGAAAGCAAATTTTATTACTTTTGAAGACTACCAAAAAAATGCATTCAATATAAGTAAATATTTAAAAGATTTAACATTTCCTCTAATTATAAAGCCATATAATTTGGGAAGCTCTATTGGAATAAATATTGCTGATAATATAAATAAACTATATCAAGCCATTGATGAAGGCTTTAAATATGCAGATAAAATAATCATCGAAGAATATATTCAAGATGCTGAAGAGTATAATATAGCACTACTAAAAGATACAAACAAAATAATCTTTTCAGCTGTTGAAAAAATAATTAAACACCCTAATCAAATTTATACCTATGAAGATAAATATCTAAATACAAGTCTCAAAAAAGAAGTCCCGGCAAAAATTAACAAAGACACTTTAAAAACAATACAAAATTATGCCGAAAAAGTTTATTCATATCTTGGATTATATGGACCAGTTAGATTTGACTTTTTAGTTAAAGACCAAGTTTATTTGAATGAAGCTAATTCCATTCCAGGAAATCTTTCGGAAAATCTTTTCAATCATATCAAATTAACTTTGGTTGATGTTATTAAAATATATATAGAAACTTCTTCAAATTTAATAAAAAGTAGATTAATTTTAAAAGAAAAAGAAAAAACCTCTTTCGAGGTTTTAAAGCAAACTAGAAAATATAAATAATTATCGCATTCCCGTTGCCAATTTATTATCATGTTTTAATGAAAGATGGTTAAGATGCTCAACCATTTTTTGCAAGTTTTCAGAATCAAAAGAATTTGCAGTACTTTCACTTTCAATTTTCTTTATTAACTTGCTTAAATTTTTTCTTTCTACAACAAAAGAAGTTGGACCATTTAATTTTAAAGATTCAGAAATTTCTAATCCATTATTTACGACAACTATAGAAAGAACAATTGGTGGTTTATCCTCTGTCCAATTTAAATATTTTGCTAACTTATATGAACGCATTTCATTAACTTTAAAAGGATTTTTTACTTCTTCTCTTTTTCCATGACGATAAGTAAATATAGTTTGATCTTCTGGAGATCCTTCAATTCCATCATTTAAAAAACGATCAGCCATTAGATATATAAATTTATCTCCACAAACTAAATGATCTATATGAATTGAAATATCTTCTGCTAAATCTAACACTACATTATTAATAAGATAAAAATCTTCTTCTTTTACAAGTTTATATAAATTATGCATAACAAGATAATTCATTTTTTTTCTTGTAAAGAAAAAATACAAGATTATGCTGATTATTGCTAATACTAAAACTACTAAACTTAAAATTATTACAACCAAATAAGGCTTCATTTTTAAATTAAACCAAGAGCAACTTCCATCATATTAGTGAAAGAATTTTGTCTTTGTTCTGCAGTAGTTTCTTCATGAGTAATAAATGAATCTGAAATTGTTAAAATACATAACGCTTTTTTACCAAGAATTGCAGCATTAGAATATAAAGCATAGCTTTCCATTTCAACGGCTAAGCAACCCATTTTAGCCCATTTTTTCCATGTATCTTTAGTTGGTTCATAGAAAGTGTCAGAGCTTAAAATATTACCGACATGAAAATTTATATTTTTTTCTTTACTTATTTCTACCGCTTTACTTAATAGACCATAATCAGCAATAGCTGAAAAAGTTCCTGGCAAATCATATTGGTGAGCCCAATTAGAATTAGTGCAAGCGCCTTGGGCAATGACTAAATCAAATAATTTACAATCTGGTGAATAACTACCTGCTGAACC